>CAMBXJ010000026.1 GCA_945871455.1 Asaia bogorensis | reverse complement strand
TGGATATGCGTGACCTTGTCCGGATCATAGTTGGGGGCCGCGCCGATGACTTTGGCGCCACGTTTCAAAGCCTGCACAAGCAATTCGTCGGAACGAGGATTGTCGGTCAGACTTTCTTGCGGAAAGACGCATAATTCCAGATCGATCGCCCAGGCGTAGTCGCGCCGCAGCGCCTCGATCGCCTCGAAACTGCGCATCTCGACCCCGCCATCCAGCTCCACATGCGTGCGCATTCGCGTGGTGCCATGCTTGATGCATTCTTCCAGCGTCCTGCCGGCGCGGGCATAGACGTCTTCGATCGAGAATGTGTGCTTAACCGCGGCAACCCGTTGCATCGCCTCGGGCGAACGGCCGGGTTCGGGCGTGCATCGATCGATGATCCGGGATTTGTCCAGATGTATATGGGTCTCGACGAAACCCGCGCACACCAGGCAGCCGGCCGCATCATAGGCGGGCACATCCTGGTCCAGATGCGGCGCGACGACCGCGATCCGACCCCCGATGACACCGATATCGACCGGCGGCGCTTCGGGTTGGCTGGCCAGCCGAGCATTGCGCACAATCATATCCATCTTCAGAACTCCTTCCCGCCGCTCGGCCATGCTTGCCGGCGGTCAGGAGCGTTGCGAGCAGGAACCGGGCCATGTGCCCAGGCCAGGGCGGCTTGCCGGAATGGCGTTACGGGCGGCGGCGCGGTGCCTGCGATTATGCCGGCTGGTTCCATTGGAATTGCGGGTCCAACGGAAACGCCGGCCGTCGAACCTTGCGGAAGGTCAGTTGCGCGTAATCCGACGTGCACACGCCCACTCCGGCGCACTCCACGATTTCCCGGGCGATCTTGCCCAGATCGGCCCGCCAATGCACACGGCTCTTGATCGCGACGTATTTCTTCTTCGATGGATCGATGCCCAGGACCTGCAACATCTCCTGCGCCGTCGGCTCGATATGGCGGCTTAGCAGGACGATCTGGATCTTGCCGGTATCCAGCACGGCGGTCCGACCCATGTAGATGCGCAACCCCGGAGTCAGGCCGCCCTTCAGGGTAAAATTGCCCGAGGAGATCGTCTGCACCGTCCCAGTGACGGTCAGCGGAGAGCTGGCCACCGGCAATTGGGGCATCGGAAGCTTGGCACCGATCGAGAGCGTAACCGTCGCGCCGACGCCGGCATCGACGGCCTGTTGCACGGCCTCGGGGTCGTAGATGCCGAAGAACACCACGTCATCCAGGTCTTGGCGGATGATTTCCCGCAAGGTGTCGGTGGTGTCCATGGTGCCGCCGCTGGCACAGTTGTCGTAATGATCCAGCAGCACCACGGGCAGCGATCCCGGCTGTCCCAGCGCCTTGGCCCGCTTGACCGAGGCTTCCAGCGGCTCGATCTCGAACATGAACTCCCGTCGAGCATTCCAGGCGGTGCTGATCAATTCATCGACCATGGCCTGAGCGTCGCCGGGGTTGTTGTCGGTGACGACCACGGCGGACAGGCCGGCCATTTCCACATCGGCGTGTGGGAATCCGACAAACAAGCTGGCCGCCAACGCGCGTCCGCTGGCTTCCCATCCGGCGCACATTGCCTGCAAATCCCGGTTGGGAAACTGATGTGTGCCCTGCGCCATGACATGCGGCAGCATCGGCGCCCGCCCCCAGGCGCTGGTGGGAACAACCTGCTTGTGCATCACCCGCAGCAGAGCCCTTGCCGCGCGTTCCGCCGTTTCCCGCTGGTCGATATGCGGATAGGTCTGGTAGCCGGTGACGATCTGCGCATTGGTGACCATGGCGTCGAAGATGTTGGCGTGCATGTCATAGGCGACGCAAAGCGGCGTGGCCGGATCGACCACCCGAATGCGGCGCAGCAACTCCCCTTCGCCGTCGTCGAAATGCTCCGCGACCATCGCGCCATGCAGGTCCAGCCAGATGCCGTCGAAGCTACCTTTGGTCACTTCATCCAGGATCAGGCGGCAGAAGGTTTCATAGGCCTGCCGGTCCACCGCGCCGCTGGGGGGTGCGCTGGCGCAGACCGGCACCACGACTTCGGCGCCGAGTTCGGCCGCTACCGCCAAGTAACCGCCCATGCAGGTTCCGGTTCCACGGTAATGGTCGATGGCGGCCTGCCCCTGTAGCAGCGTCTTGCCGTCGCGCGCGAAGCGTTCAAGTTTCGTCGGCACCGGAGAGAACGTGTTGGTCTCGTGTGACATCGTCGCCAGCAACAGTCGCATGGAACCCACCTCGATCACGGATTTCCGCCTGACAAGCATAGTGCACAATGCGGCAAACATCGAAGGGCGCTCTCCGCGGGATCGAGTGCGTCCGGTAGACGCCCAGGCTGGCCGCCTCGATCAGAACGGCGGTCGCCGCCACTACCCAACGAATAGGTGCCTCTGCCGGTACGTCGGAGTGACCGTGCTGTGACCAGCGCCAGCGGGCCGTTATCACAACACGGTATCGAAAATAGATGCCTGCCAGGGAAAATGCGTACGCCGCTACGCGCGGTCGGACCCTAAAATATCGACGATTGGGCCGCGAGCCGATCTTCCTGGACCACGCGCTCATGCCCATCGCGGGAATTTCGGACGCGATATCGGATGTCTCGCCCTTCTACGGGCATCAGCCGCTGGACGGTATATGCGCCCGGCGGAGCATCTCCGTCCTGGCGATTGGGGGTCAAATTGACCGTCTGTCCGACCTTAAACTTATGCAATGACATCGACCAGCCTCCTGACTGACCGCTGGCGCCAAAAATATGGCGCCAGGGTATTTCGTCAGGCGCTCTTGAGGTTGTCCGCGGACATCTTGCCTTGCTGTCCACGCTGAAGATCGTAGCTGATCTTCTGACCCTCATTCAGGGTGCCCATTCCGGCACGTTCGACGGCGGAAATGTGCACGAACACATCCTTCGACCCGTCATCCGGCTGGATGAACCCATAACCCTTCTGACCATTGAACCACTTTACCGTACCAGTCGACATGACGGCACTCCTACAAAACCGGCGGCCCGCACGTCGCGGACCGGAGTACTCTTCTGGTAGAGGGAGCGTCGAAATGCGACTTTGTCGCAAGGAGGCACGAGCAGCCCGTTAGCGAAAAGCGCCGATGGGGCGGCATATAAGGATGGTCGGGGCAAATTACCAGTCATTTCCCCGTCATTTCCCCTTGGGGCCGGAATGCGGGCGGACACGCCTCCGCAACCCGGCTCATGGGACGGCAAACCACCGCATCGTCGGCTGCCATCCACGGCCTGCTTTCTTTTGAGCCGCGGCCTGCCCGTGGCCACGATAACCGGCTTCGTCCGCGGACCGACGCGCACTCAGCCGTGACGCGCGGGGCGGTAGCGCTCACCGCGTTGGTCCCGGAAGGGAGATACGAATTCCGCTCCAACAATAGCGGTGTGGCTCAGGCGTGGTGCGCGCTATCCACGTCCCTATGGGATCCAGAGACACAACCAGGAGGCGATAACCGCGGCGGAGGCCGCTTGCTGCGAGTGAACGCCGTCGTCGCGCAGGGTGCCCGGTTATCCGTAGAGGACACCGCTCTCACGGCGATCACGGCTAACCGAGCAGAAGTCCCTTCCGGGCGATGAACTCAGGAAACGCATCCTTGGCCTTGGCGCCTTTCATCACGGTTGTCGTGTAGTCGACCTCGTCGTTGTATTGCTGCTCCAATCCCTCGCCCAACTGCTTGAGCAACAGAGCCTTTACGCCCATCACGGCGCCGCGGTGGTTGGCCGCGATCATTTTGGCCAGTTCCATGGTCTTCGCCCGCAACTGCGCGCGCGGCACCAGGTGGTTCAACAAGCCGATACGATAGGCCTCATCCGCGTCGACCACCCGGGCCGAGAACAGCAGCTCCTTCGCCATCGGCCAGCCCACCTGGTTGGGCAGCGTCCAGGTGCTGTTGATTCGCCCGTACGCGGCGGCAAGGAATCGGAATTTGGTGCCCTCACAGCCGATCCTCATATCCAGAGAAGACGCCAGCACCGATGCGCCCCCATAGGCCAAGCCGTTCATCATGCCAATCGTCGGCTTGGCGCAAGCTCCGATATCGTAGCTCGGGCGACCTTCCCGCATCGCGGCCTGTTCTTCGTCGGAGTAGCGACGGTCGTCGTCGATCTGCTCCTGGATGTCCCCGCCCGCGGAGAACGCTCGCTCCCCCGCACCGGTGACAACGATGCAACCGATGGTCGGGTCCGCGACCATGGCCTGGGACGCGGCCTGCAACTCACTGACAAGTCTTCGGTTCATGGCATTGAGCTTGTGATGGCGGTTCAGGGTGATGATGCCGACACCATCTTCCGTGTCCACCAGGATGGTTTCGTAATTCAAGGCACCCTCCCTTACTCGGTCCCCGCCCGCCGGTCATTTTCGCCGCCCGATCCGCACCCACGCGAAGCGTCTGGGGTGCGGGGCGAACAAGCGATCGCGACGGGTCAGCGCGACATGGAA
Organism: Asaia bogorensis; assembly: GCA_945871455.1. Taxonomy (GTDB): domain Bacteria; phylum Pseudomonadota; class Alphaproteobacteria; order Acetobacterales; family Acetobacteraceae; genus Rhodopila. Next base: position 13,569 of record CAMBXJ010000026.1, on the reverse strand, counting down.
ATCACGACGGCATCGCCACCAAGGCTCAGCATCAATCCAGTCCGCTTGGCCTTCAGGTGCAGGATAACCCCCGCTTCGTTTTGCATCCACAGATCGCCGCCACTCGTGCTGCCGATCGCAAATCCATAGCGGCCCTGAGCATAGGCGCCCGCGAATTGAGAGATGTTGGCCATCTTGAACACCTCACCCTCGGCGTCGATCGTCGATGCCCCTAGGCCGCCCACGCCCAACCCGGCGATCGTGAACGGATGCGCTCGGCCACGATAATACAATGTACCTGATCCGCCTCCGGCGCTGCCAATATAGGCAACCTGAACCTGGTGCATTTCGATCGTGGCGTCCGGCGTGAGCCCGGCAATCGCCTCGGGCCCGACCTTGACGCTGGACGTCGCACCGCAGGCGGACCAACCCCCCATCAGGAGCGCGGCAGCCGCCAGGCGACCGAGACCAGCCGACCAACCGACAACGGTCTTGGAGAATTTCCTTGCATGTCCCATCATTCACTCGATCCTTCTGGTGGCTGGTGCGGTATTGGTTTGACGTAGTTCGACCGCGACGGCGAATACACGGCTACTGTGCCCCGAGGACCCGGGTCCCGTCCACTTCGATCCCTGGCTGGAACACCGGCCGGGGGAAACATCAGGACTTCCGGCTTCCCTCCGGACCGACCTGCCACCAATATGCGGCATGGAATCCTACCGACCAAGCTCCGGCACGTGAGAGCGGCTCTCGTCGGCATTGCCGGCCCAGCCCTGTCAGTCAATGAGGCGCTGCTTTTCCGCTTATGTCCTCCGGCAGGGGTCATCCTCGTCGCGCGCAACATCCAGGGCCCCGTACAGTTGTCGGGGTTGATGGCCGATCTGCGCCGGGTGCTGCCGGCCAGGGCCGTGCTGATGGTCGATCAGGAAGGGGGCAGGGTCGCACGGTTGCGCCCGCCGCACTGGCACGCTCACCCGCCGGCGGCCGAATTGGGCCGGTTGTTTGCGGCATATCCTCGATCCGGTTTGCGCGCGGCCTGGCTTACCGGCGCGCTGATAGGCCTGGACTGCGTCACCGCCGGCTTCGATGCTGTCGCTGCGCCCGTGTTGGATCTGTCGGTGCCCGGTGCACATGACGTGATTGGCGACCGCGCCCTGGCCCAGGACCCGGTGTCGATTGCCAGGCTCGGCCATGCGGTCGCCGCGGGCCTGCTCGCCGCGGGAGCCCAGCCGATCGGCAAACACGCACCCGGTCACGGGCGCGCCCGCGTGGACAGCCATCTGGCGTTGCCTGTCGTGGAGGCAAACGACCTGGACGCCGACCTGCTGCCGTTCGCCCTGAATGCCAGCCTGCCGTGGCTGATGACGGCCCATATCGTATATCCGGCATTTGATCCTATATCCCCGGCGACATTGTCGCGCGCGATCATCATGGGGATCATCCGCGGACGGATCGGCTTCCGGGGGATTTTGGTGACAGACGACTTGGCCATGAAGGCGCTCAACGGGGCGCCCGCCAATCTTGCGACGCGTGCCCTGAACGCCGGGTGTGACATCGCGCTCTACTGCAGCGGTGAATTCAGCCCGACTGAGGACCTGCTGACACACTGCCCCGATCTGTCCCAGGATGCGGTGCGCCGACTGCTTGGCGCCAGGGAGACGGCGCGGCTGCGGCGCGTGCCGCTCGATGCAGGCCGTCTGGCGCATGAACGGGACAGGCTTTTCGCATGAGCGAGATGATCCTGAATCTCGCGCTCGCGATTGTCCCGACCATCATCGCGATCACCTTGCATGAAGCCGCGCATGGCTATGCGGCCTTGGCGTTGGGCGACGACACGGCCCGGAATGCCGGTCGGCTGTCTCTCAATCCACTGCGCCATGTCGATCGAGTCGGCACCATCATCCTGCCCGGGATCCTCCTGATCAGCCAGTTGCTGCTTCCGCCACACCGAATATCCTTCATGTTTGGCTGGGCCAAACCCGTGCCGGTTTCGCCGTGGCAGTTCCGTGACCCCAGGCGCGGCATGGCGCTGGTCGCGGTTGCCGGACCCGCGATGAATTTTTTCCTGGCATGGGTGGCGGCTCTCCTGATGCCGGAAACCAGCGTCAAGGGCACGTTCGACGCGGCCTTCGTTCAGTTCCTGATGTATTTCATGCTGTCCAACCTGGTGCTGGGCCTGTTCAATCTACTACCCATCCCGCCATTGGACGGTGGCCGTATTGCCGTCGGGCTATTGCCGCTGAACATGGCGATTGCCTGGGCCAAGCTAGAACGCGCCGGCATCTTCATCGTTCTCGGAACTGTGTTCCTTCTGCCGTATCTGACCGGAATCGATCCGGTGGGCACCGCGCTGGAAGAAATACTTCCATGGGCCTTCCGCTCCTTGTTTTGGCTCGCGGGCCATGATTTCGGCGACGTTCGTGGCGGAAGCATCTGACCCAACTACGGGAGAGATCTCGCCGGACAGCCTACTCCTGCGGCTGGACGGCTTCGATGGCCCTTTGGACTTGCTTCTGGACCTCGCGCGCAACCAAAAGGTGGATCTGACGAAGATTTCCATCCTGGCCTTGGTCGACCAGTATCTGGCCGTCATCGAAGGTGCCCGGAAGGTTCGCCTGGAGCTTGCGGCCGACTGGCTGGTCATGGCCGCCTGGCTCACCTGGCTCAAATCACGCCTGCTGGTTCCGGCCAACGAAGATGATCTGGAAGCTGGAGAGCGGTCGGCTGAAGAATTGGCCGAGCGTCTTCGTGAACTTGGCGCCATCCGAACCGCCGCGGCCTGGCTCGCCGCTCGGCCCGTCCTCGGCCAGGATGTTTTCGCGCGGGGGACGCCAGAGGACCACACCGAGTTTGATAGATCTCGATTGGTCGCTGACCTTGGCTCCTTCGTCCGCGCTTACCTCGCGGCGATCCGGCGGGGCACCAAGGTGACACCCTACCGCCCGCGCGCCCTGACGCTCTGGACGGTCCAGGACGCGCTGCGGCGGTTCGCCGCCATGCTGGGCAGCGTGCCGGATTGGTCCAGCCTGGAACAGTTCCTGCCCGAACATCTGGGCGAACCGACGGAAAAACGCGCCGCGCTGACCAGCACGCTGCTCGCCAGTCTGGAAATGGCGCGGGATGGGATGGTCAGGCTGCGCCAGGACGCCGATTTTGGGCCTATCTTGATCGGGCGCGGCGGCGCGGCGGAATCGGTCCCATGAGCGATCTTCCGCGGGTAGGCCACGATACCGATGATCCCACATCACGGGGGCGCAATGCCCGGAACGATATGCCGCCAATCACGCCGCCCGTTCCTTCACCTACCCACGGCTCGCCCGACGAAGCGGCGTTGCGTCTGGCCGAGGCGCTGGTGTTCTCCAGCGCCGAACCGATCACCGCCCGGGGCTTGTCGCAGATCCTCCCCGTTGCGCTCGACGCGGCCGCCGTGATTGAGGCGCTGCGGGCGCGCTATGCTGGTCGAGGTGTTGAACTGGTCGATGTCGGCGGTGGCGTGCAATTTCGCACCGCGCCCGATCTGGCCCCCAGACTGCGGAAGATCATTGATGCTCCCCGCCGCCTGACTCGCGTGGCGATGGAAACCTTGGCAATCGTCGCTTACCATCAGCCTGTCACTCGCCCGGAAATCGAGCAACGCCGCGGTACCAGCCTGTCTCAACAGACGTTGGAGTCGCTATTGGAGGCCAATCTGATCACCCCAGCAGGCCGCCGAGAGACACCGGGCCGGCCGACATTGTGGGTAACCACGCCACAATTCCTGACCCTGTTCGGACTGCCAGACCTTCGATCCTTGCCGCGCAGGGAAGACCTTCTGCTGGAGCCGCTGCGTCCCGTCGACCCGGCTACGGCGAAAACCGCGGAGGCAGAGCGGGAGGAGGATCAAAAAATGGCCGTGGAATCGCTAAGCCGCTACACTGACAATGCTCCTGATTCCGACGGTGTCGATCCGGACGCGACCGCCTGACACCCCTAACCGACAGAGCCACCGGCTGTGCCCATTCCCAGCGCAGAGAGAATTCTTCCCCTCCACATGCGGACCTGGGCCGCGAAGCTGACCGTGACCGGGGGAAAGCTACAGAATGTCGTGAGAATCACCTCCCCCAACCCCCATTCTGCTAGGAATGAAGAATAATTTTCTCCGTTCGATCCCTGGTTTTAAGATGCATGGACACGGTGGTCGCCCGTCTCATCGACGGATCGGCACCAGCACTCCAACCGCTGGTCGTGCAAACGCCTGGATCCCATCGGGGCAACTTTGATTGGTCGGGTACCTTCGCGCCTGCCCCCTACCTCCTCGCTCCGGCGCGGTTTGTTGCCGTTCAGCCAAAATGACCTGCTATCACCATGCCCGTCCGGTTCCCCCCGCGCCGGCTTCCTGCTAGCAACCCGGGCCGGAGGCTCCATACGCACCCATGTTTGATTTTGCCTGGTCCCAGATCGCCCTGATCGCCGTCGTCGCTCTGATCGCGATTGGGCCCAAGGACCTACCCATCGCGATCCGCGCAATCACCAACACGATCAAGAAGGCGCGTCGCATGGCGTCGGAGTTCCAGAGCCATGTCGACGACATGGTCCGGGAGGTGAACCTCAGCGAGGTGAAGGATCAGTTCAACGATATCCGCAATTTCAACATCCGGGACACGATCGAAAAAGCCGTCGATCCTGACGGATCGCTGCGCACCACCTTCACCTCCGATCCGCTGCACCCAACGCCCGCGCCGGTTCCCGAAGTGGCGGCTGGCGAGTTCGCCACCGGCATAGCGACGCCGGAGGGGCCACCCTCACCAGCGATCCCGGAAAAGCCCCTGGCTCCCGCCTTCATCCCGCCCGGCCTTATCCCGCCCCAGACGGTCACTGCGGAGGCGCCTACCAGCCCCCACCCACCGGCCTTCATTCCTCCGGATATCGCGCGGTTCGCCCCGGGCAAGATCTGACGACCGACCGAGACCCCGACACCCCGCAACCACAGCCAAAAGGCCGACCAGTGGCCAAAACTCCGCAAGAAGACATGATCGACGACAAGCCGATGCCGCTGCTGGATCACCTGGTCGAGCTGCGCACCCGGCTGATCTGGTCCATGGCGGCCTTCGTCGTGTGCTTTATCGTCGCCTATAACTTTGCCGACGATATCTACTATTTCCTGGCCAAGCCGCTTGCCGACATCCTGCGCAAACAGGGCAATCCCGCCCCGCATCTGATCTACACTCAGCTCTACGAGGCGTTTTTCACCCGCATCAAGGTGGCGTTCTTCGGCGGCGCCTTCCTGGCCTTCCCGGTCATCGCAACCCAGGTCTGGCTGTTCGTTGCGCCCGGTCTGTATCGCAGCGAGCGGTCCGCCTTGCTGCCGTTCCTGGCGGCGACCCCGCTGCTGTTTTTCCTTGGTGCTGCCCTGGCGTATTATTTCGTCTTTCCCTTCGCCTGGGAATTCTTCGCCAGCTTCCAGTCCGAAACCGGCGGCGGTGGCGTGCCGATCGAGCTGTTGCCACGGGTCAGCGAGTATCTCGATCTGGTGATGCAACTGATCTTCGCCTTCGGGATCACCTTCGAACTGCCCGTGCTGCTGACTTTGCTCGCCAAAGTGGGGATCATCGACGTGGCCGGACTGAAGCGGTTCCGCCGCTACGCCTATGTCGGGATGTTCGTGATCGCGGCGATCCTGGCACCCCCCGATGTCATCACCCAAATCGGTCTCGCCGTTCCGCTGATCGGGCTGTACGAAATTTCCATCATCACCGCCAAATTCGTGGCACCGAAACCGGTGGAGGCCGAAACCGATGCATGACATCCGCGCCATCCGTGCTGACGCCGCGGCGTTCGACGCTGCGCTCGTCCGTCGTGGTTTGTCGCCGGTGTCGTCCGACATCTTGACCCGCGACGGCGCGCGCCGCCAGGCGCAGACCACGCTGCAGGACAAGCAAGCGCGCCGGAACCTGCTGGCGCGCAAGATCGGCGAAGGCAAACGGACCGGCGCGAACACCGCGGACCTGGAAGCCGAGGCCACCGCGATCCGCGGTGAGATGGAGCGGCTGGAGCGGGACGCCAACGAATGGGATGACGCGATCCGCCGCGTCCTGGCAGCGATCCCCAACGTCCTGGACCTGGATGTCCCGGACGGGCCGGACGAAACCGCCAACATAACGCTGTCCCAGGTCGGCAATCCGCCGGATCTGGACTTTCCGCCCAGCCAGCATTTCGAGTTGGGGGAGGCGCTGGGGATGATGGATTTCGCCACTGCGGCGAAACTGGCCGGCGCGCGCTTCACCGTGCTGCGCGGCCCGCTCGCCAGGCTGGAACGCGCCTTGGGCCAGTTCATGCTGGACCTGCATACCGATCAGCACGGCTATACCGAGACCGTCGTGCCGTCCCTGGTGAACGACGCGACCGTTTACGGCACCGCTCAGTTGCCGAAATTCAGCGAAGACCTGTTCCGCACCACCGATGGCCGCTGGCTGATCCCAACGGCGGAAGTGCCGCTGACCAACACCGTCGCCGGCGAGATCCTGGCCGAAAAGCAACTGCCGATCCGCCTGACCGCCCTGACTGATTGCTACCGCAGTGAGGCCGGGTCTGCCGGCCGCGACACCCGCGGCATGCTGCGGCAGCACCAGTTCCGCAAGGTGGAGATGGTGTCCATCACCCATCCCGACCAAAGCGCCACCGAACTCGAACGCATGACCCGCTGCGCCGAAACCGTCCTGAGCATGCTCGGTCTGCCCTATCGGCGGATGCTGCTGTCGTCCGGCGATACCGGGTTTGCCGCCGCCCGCACGCATGATCTGGAGGTCTGGCTGCCCGGACAGCAGGCCTGGCGTGAAATCAGCTCCTGCTCCAATTGCCGCGATTTCCAGGCGCGTCGTATGAATGCGCGGTTCCGGGGCGGGCCGGATGGGAAAGCCGTGGCGCATGTGCATACGCTGAACGGATCGGGCGTCGCCGTTGGACGGGCCTTGATCGCGGTGATGGAAAATCACCAGCAGGCGGATGGCTCGATCGCGATCCCGGAAGTCCTGCGTCCCTATATGGGCGGCATGGAGCGGATTGCCGCCGGTTAACCGTCAGCCGCGAACCGGCGGCCTGAAGGGTCGCCGCAGCCTGCAATCGGGGACCCCCTCGACCACCCGCGAGTTATATGCCCGCGGGTCGGTTTTAGGAACTGGCCCTACTTCTTCGCGTCTGTGTAGGGATAGACCACGCTCCCGGTCTTCAGCGCCGGTGGCCACAGGATCGGGATCTTCTTCATATCCTTGAACTGCTCGATGTCGTTGCCGGTGATCCCCTGGAACTGCACCGCCAGCACGCGAGGCGCCACCCATTCGCCGCCGGGACCGAACTTGACCTCCCCGGCCACGGTCTTGAAGGTCTGAGTGCGGAGTTGGTCGGCCAGCTTCTGCTGGTCCAGGCTGCCCGCGCCCTCGATCGCCGCTTGCAGGACCTGCATATACGAATAGGCGAAGGGCGGCAGGTAGTAGCCCAGCACGTCCACCCCGGCGGCTGGCGCCTTCGCCTGGTATTTCGCCAGGAACGCCAAAGCTTCGGGCGTTGCGAACGAGCCTACGGGCAGCCAGAAATCATAGTCCACGATGCCGTTCAGCAGCGGCCCCAACTGCATCTTGATGGCGGTGGATTGCAGCCCGACCATCCCGCCACCGAACAGCTTGGTCTTCAGCCCGATCTCATGCGACGCACGGACGATGCCCACTGAATCCGGCGGGTAGGAGCACACCAGCACCATATCGGGGTTGGTCGCCTGGATGGCCCGCATGATCGGCGTGTAGTCCGACGTCGCCGGCGGATAGGTCTGATCGTAGACGATTTTCACGCCGTGCTTTTTCGCGAGTTCCCGAGCGCCCTGCATCGCGTTGTGCGGGAATTCGGCATCCGCGCCCACGATCGCCATGGTCTGCGGTTTCGGATTCTGCGCCATGCCGACCTCAAAGAACCCCTCGGCGAAGCTCTGCTTCGGGTTCGGCCCGCCGGTCGGGGTCATCGCGAAGTAGTTAGGGTATTTGAACTCGGAGTTCACCGCCAGGCCGAACAGCGCCAGAAAGGTCTTTTTCCGCTGCATCATGATCGGTAACGCCGGCGCCACCATGTTGGTCGCATAGCCGCTGACCGCGACGTCCACTTTGTCCACGTCCAGCAGCTTCGTGTAGATGCCGGGGACCGTGGCCGGGTTCGACTGGTCGTCATAGAAAACCAGCTTGACCGGCCGGCCGAGCATGCCGCCCTTGGCGTTGATTTCTTCTTCCCAGATTTGCATCGCGAGCAGCGCGGCCTTGCCGATCGGAGCCAGCCCCCCGGTCAATGCCATACCGAATCCGATGGTGATCGGGGGTTTGGTCTGTGCCTGGGCCGGGAATAATCCGGCCAACAGCACCGCGGCAGCCAGCAACGGGACCGCGAAGCGTCTCGATAACATTGGTATTCCCTCCGTCTTATCGTTACCCCAACCTTAGGCCCAGCCGCCACGCGTGCAAAGCCACTTCGCCTGAAACCGCCAATCGGCCTATGGTTGGTCGGGAATTCCGAAGGGAGCGTCCCCATGCCCGATCTCGATGAGAATACCATCACGGATGCCGCGCTCGCGCAGATGGCGAACACGCCCGATCCGCGGCTGAAGCAGATCATGGATGCCGCCGTCCGCCACCTGCATGCGTTCGCGCGGGAGGTTGAGCTGACCCCAGCGGAATGGTTGCAAGGCATCCAGTTCCTGACCTCGGTCGGCCAGGCCTGCACGCCGATCCGCCAGGAATTCATTCTGATGTCGGATGTCCTGGGCCTATCCGCCGTCGTCAACGCAATTCACGACCGCAAAGCCAAAGCGCTCGGCACGCAATCCTCCCTTCTCGGCCCATTCTTCCGGGAAGGCGCGCCGGAATTGCCGCTGGGCGCCAGCATTGTGGCCAATCCGACGGCGGCGGAAATCGTCCTGCACGGGCAGGTGACCGACAATGACGGCAATCCGATCCAAGGCGCCTTGATACAGGTATGGCAGACCAGTGAGGATGGGCTGTACGACCTACAGATTCACGATGGTGGCGACATGGACATGCGCGGCAATTTTCGCTGCGATGCCGAGGGGCGTTACCATTTCCGCACGGTGCGGCCGCTGGGCTACTCCATCCCGATGGATGGGCCAGTTGGGACGATGGTCCAGCAGCAAAACCGCCATGGCTTCCGCCCGTCGCACATCCACTTCCTGATCGGCGGGGATGGCCATCGTGAACTGGTTACCGCGCTGTATTTCGGCGACGACGACCATATCGGGTCCGACACCGTTTTCGGCGTGGCCGAGTCACTCGTTGTCAAAGCCTCCGACGATGGATCGTCCCCGATCCCCGGTCTGCCCGGTGTTCGCTTCGACTTCCGGCTGGCGAAGGTAAGTGGCTCGGGCCCCGGTCGGGTTGGCGCCGATCCATCCCGCCTGATGCCCGCCGCGGAATAACAACCCACGACCCGAGGGGGGAACCCACCCATGCCACGCCGCCTAATCGATATCTCCGTTCCGTTGAAGGCCGGGATCAAGAGCGATCCGCCGCATTCGCTGCCCAAGATCGAGTATCTGGATCATCACCAGACCGCGCCCGCCATGGCTGAATACATGGGCGTGCGGGTCGATCAACTGCCGGACGGCGAATACGCGGCGGTGGAGCGGGTGCAGATCAGCACCCATAACGGCACCCATCTGGACGCACCTTACCATTATTTCTCCACCACGAACCACGCTCTGAAACCGGGCGGGGAGCCGTCGTGGCGGATCGACGAGGTGCCGCTGGAATGGTGCTACCAACCTGGCGTGAAGCTGGATTTCCGGCATCTGCCGGATGGCTACGTGGCGACACCTGGCGATGTGGAAGCGGAATTGAAGCGCATCGGCCATACATTGCGGCCACTGGAGATCGTGGTGGTGAACACCGCCGCCGGCGCCCGGTATGGGGAGGACGACTATGTCGACCGCGGCTGCGGCATGGGCAAGGCCGCGACGATGTGGATGCTGGAACGTGGCGTGCGCCTGGTCGGCACCGATGGATGGAGTTGGGACGCGCCGTTTTCGCTGACCCGCCTGGCGGTGGCAAAGACCGGCAACGCGGAATTGATCTGGGAAGGCCACCGGGCCGGACGGGAGATCGGTTACTCCCATCTGGAAAAGCTTCATAATCTGGACCAACTGCCGGCGGACGGATTCGAGGTGGTCTGCTTTCCGGTCAAAATCCATCGGGCGTCGGCGGGCTGGACCCGTGCGGTTGCCATCATCAACGATTAGGAGAGACCGATGCACCTGTTTCGCGTGCCCGACATGACCTGCTCGGGCTGCGTGCGCGCCGTGACCAGCGCCGTGCGGGATATCGATGCGGCCGCTTCGGTCGACGCCAATCTTGAGACGAAGCAGGTGCGGGTAACCAGCACCGCCGCCACGGATACGGTGGCAGCGGCGGTGCGAGAGGCGGGATTTACGGTGGAAGCGGGGTAGGCGGGATCAGGTCTTGCAGGGGAATCTCTGCAACATGAATTTCGCCAGCGCTTCCTGCGAGTTGCCGCCGGCGATCGAAGGGGTCGCACGAACCCAACCAGCGAACTCCGCCATCGTGGCTTGACGGGTGGGAGACGGGCTGGGGATGCAATAGGATTTCCGGCCCGCCGCCTGTTTGGTTTCCGCATCCAGGGTCGCTTGCCCGTAGCCAAGGCAGAAATTGAGCCGTGCCGCGCTGGCAGGATCGGTCGGTTTCGTGCCGCAGAGTTCCGCGAGTTCGGAGGCCGTGCGAGCGTGCAGGGTGGCTTGCGCCGGCGCCGGCGTTGGGGCCTGGGCCTGGGCCTGAGACCAGGTTGCCGTCGCGGCCAGCGCGGCAACGATCAAGAAGCGCTTCATCGGCTTTGTCTCCTTTCAAATTGATCGGGTCAGCCCGGTTCCCGCCAGCGGCGCCAACCCTCGGCCCGCAAGTCGCAGGCCGGACAGGCGCCGCACCCATATCCCCAATCGTGCCGTTGGGTGCGGTCGCCCAGGTAGCAACTGTGGGAATGCTCGCGGATGGTTTCCACCAGACTGTCGCCGCCCAGTTCCTGGGCCAAATTCCAGGTGGCGGCCTTGTCGCGCCACATCAAGGGGGTCTCCAGAACCAACCGCCGTTGCAGGCCGAGATTCAGTGCGAGTTGCATGGCCTTGATCGTATCGTCACGGCAGTCGGGATACCCGGAGTAGTCGGTTTCGCACATCCCGGCCACGATCCGTCGCAGGCCCCGACGATAGGCGATGGCGGCGGCGCAGGTCAGGAACAGCAGGTTGCGACCGGGAACGAACGTGTTGGGCAGGCCTTCCTCGGTCATCGCGATGGCCACGTCATCGGTCAGAGCAGTGCGCCCCAGGGACGCGATCGTCGCGGTAAGGTCGACGATATGGTCCGGACCCAGGCCGGGTCCACCCAGCGCCGCTCGGATTGGCTCTCGGCAGTCCATCTCGATTGCGTGGCGCTGACCATAGGTAAACCCGATGGTTTCCACATGCGGATAGCGGGCGAGCGCCCAGGCCAGGCAGGTGGCTGAATCCTGACCGCCGGAGAACAGCACGAGCGCGTGGTCGGTAAAGCGAGGAGCGAGCATGAGTGCGATTGTGCCAGATTGGCAGGCCGAGCGGTATGGGAGCGCAGGGGAGGTTGGGTCGGTTTGCGGTGAGGCGAGTTGGCGGCTCAGCCGTTTTCAATCCGCTGCTGCAACGCGGTCGCCAAGCCCGCCGCCGGCTTCGCCCGGGGTCGCGCGAAGCTGCCTCGGGTTGCCTTGCGCGGATGCAGGCCGACAATGGCTTCCGCCAGACGGACCGCGCAACTGACGCTGTCCAATGTGGGCACCGGGATCAAGTCCGCGCATTCCCGCGCAAGTCCGGCGATCGGGCCGCCACCGAAGATGACGACTTCGGCTTCATCGTCTTCGATTGCACGAGCGCATTCTTCCAGCAACCGGTCGCGGAATTGATCCTTGGCCTGCGTGATATCGGGAATCGCCACATCCAGAGCCCGCACGCTGGCCAGGCGCCCGTCCAGACCGTGCTCCTGAGCGCATTCGATATACCAGCGGCGCAGCCGCAGGGTCAGGCAGATGATCGCGTATCGCCGGCCGAGCGTCCAGGCGGTCAGCATCGCCGATTCGGCGATGCCGAGGATCGGAATCGAGGCGAATTCGCGTGCGCCAGCCAGGCCAGGGTCGCCGAATGCCGCGATGATCGCGGCATCGTGGCTGGCCTCATGCTTCGCCAGAACGTCCAGCACGGCATGGCCGGCGATCGCGGCCTCCGCGCGGTTTTCGATATATTGGGTGCCGAACGCCGCGGTTATGGGGGTGATTACCGTGCCGGGCGACGCAAAACGGCGCGCTTCCGCCGCCATGGCATCCGTCATGGCGGCGGTAATGTTCGGATTGATCAGGAGCAGCCGCATGATGCTATTCCGTCGTTGTCAACGCCCGGTCAGGATGCGCTCCACCAACTGCTTTACCGTCGGGACGAAACCGTTAGAGTAAAATGGGTCCTTGGCGAAGCGATAGCCGTTGTGGCCGCTGAACATCAGGTTCTTTTCGACCGCGTCGGCCTGGCTGCTCTCATGCGCGATGTCCTGGAGCGTCTTCTGGATGCAGAAGCTGCGCGGATCGGCTCTCTTGCCATTGTCGAAACTGGGCTCCATCTGCGCCCAATTGGAGAATCGGCAGGAACTCAGGCAGCCCATGCAGTCGGCCTGATCCTTCAGGATTTCCTGAGCCTTGTCCGGCGTCACGAAAATCAGGGTCGAATCCGGGGTCCGCAGTGCGTCGGTGTAACCCTCTGCCTCCCAAGCCATCGCATGTTGACGGTCCGCTGGGGTCAGATAGACAATCCGCTTGCGCGGGCCGACGCCGTACTCCGCGATGTGCTCCCCGATCGCCTCGGTCGTGAAGGCGACCTGCCGCTCATTCCGGCCGCGCAATTCGCCGATGAACGCGTTGTTCACGGCGCTGGAGTAGAAGCCCGTCGGGCTGAAGCGGTTCAGGAAGACATCGCCTTCCCGCAGGGTCAGCAGGCGCTGCTTCCAGGCGTCGCCGATCGGGCTTTCCTGGGTCAGCAGCGGGCGAGTGCCGAACTGGAAGGCGATCGGTCCCAGGTCCGGGTTGTCGATCCAGTGCTCCCACTCCTCCAGCCACCAGACGCCGCCGGCCATGATGATCGGAGTGTCGTGCAGGCCGAATTCGCGCATCACCTTGCGCAGGGCCAGGACGCGCGGGAACGGATCTTCCGGCTTGTTCGGGTCCTCGCCGTTCGACAAGCCGTTATGGCCGCCCGCGAGCCAGGGGTCTTCATAGACCACCCCGCCCAGCAGGGAGGAGGCCTTGGAGTAGGCGCGCTTCCACAGCGCGTTGAAGGCCCGCGCCGAGGAAATGATCGGGTAGTAGTGCACGTTGAAGCGCACGGCGATGTCGGACAGGCGATAGGGCATGCCGGCGCCACAGGTGATCCCGTGGATCATCCCCTTCGCCTGCTCCAGCACTTGGGTGATGATGCGTTCGGCCCCGCCCATCTCCCACAGGATATTGGCGTGGATACGGCCCTTGCCGCCCGTCAGGTCCCAGGCA
>CAMBXJ010000025.1 GCA_945871455.1 Asaia bogorensis | reverse complement strand
ACTGCTACTATAGACCGCTCGGACCCAAGACCATGAGAGCGGGGTGGGCGCAACTCGAAACCATGGTCATCGGGTTCTCTATCGCTGTGAACTTGCAGCGAGAGTGAAATGTGAGAATCCGGTAGCTGTCACGGTGAGCAAGGTCGTCGGGTCGTTCAACGTCAGGTTCGCAACGGTCGAGGTCGCGACGAACGACAGGTCGGCCCCACTGCCGTCGAACAGCACATCATCGGCGGCCCCAGGTATCTGCGCCGGAGACCAATTGCCGAGCGTGGTCCAGGTTCCGGCATTGGGCGCAACCCAAGTGATCTTTGCCATCGCCTAATCTCCTATCTACAATGCCATACGAATATGTCGCCCGGTAGGTGCCTAATCAAGTACTATGAATGGAAGATCGCAATCCCTCCTTGAATGCCGGTATCGACATTTCTTCTTTTGGGCAGTAATCAAGAACCGAAGCGAAACGACAGGGCAAGACTATGCCGTATTACACAGCCGTTTCATGTCATCGGTTGCGCTGGGAGCACGAGTAATACCTTAACGTCGCTGACGGCACCTGCCCCGCTGTCGAGCGGGCGGTGCCAATGCAGCCGATCAACGGTAGCCGATTCATGCCGCCATACGCAGAATCTCCATGATATCCCCCACCCCATGCACCGGCCGCGGATTGGTGTGCAAATAGTGATCCAGCAGCGCCGCCTTCGCCACGGTCTCAAACTGATCCGGCCCCACACCCACGGCGGACAGGCTGCGCGGCAGGCCCAATCCGCTGACGAATTCGTGAACGACCTCCCACGCCGGCCGTCCCGCCTGCCCGAACGCCTCCGACACCAGCGCCTGACGGTCGCCATTCGCGGCTTCGTTCCACTTAAGGACCGTCGGCAGCATCACGCACGACGTATAGCCATGCGGCACGTTGCAGGTGCCGCCCAGCACATGGCCGATACCATGGCTGGCGCCCATCGGAACCGCGAAACGATTGTGCTCCATCGACAACCATACCGCCAACTGGGCATCCAGCCGAGCGCCCAGGTCTTCGGGATCGGCGAGGGTCGCGGGAAGAGCGCGGGCGAGCAGCTTGATCGCCGGCACCGCCTCCAGATAAGACCGCGCATCGGCGACACCCGAACAGACCGTTTCGACAGCGTGATCCAGCGCCCGAACCCCGGAAGATAGCCACAACCACTGCGGCGTCTTCACCGTCACCGCCGCATCCAGCACAATCACGCTCGGCACAAGCATCGGATGCCGGAAAATCTCCTTCAACATCGTGCGTGTATCGGTGGCACCGGCCGACGGATTGAAATCACCGCCAGACAGAGTCGTCGGAATGGCGATCTGCGGCACATCCGGCCCGTCGAACACCGGCATCACGCGCCGCCCGTCCGGCCCGACCCGGGCCACGAAACGGTCGAAATCCTGCGTGCCGCGCACGTCATGCTTCATCGCCAGACGCACCATCTTGCCAGCATCCGTGCCCGATCCACCACCGAACGTCACGATCAGGTCGGCGTTGACCGCCCGAGCGGCCTCCGTCGCCTGCAACACCGCCTCGCGCGGAGTATGCGACGGCATGCCGTCATACGAACCGGCATAGCGAGCGCCCAGGGCGGCACGCATGTCATTCACCCATGTCGTTTCTCGGTCGAGCGTGCGGCTGACCAGCAGGAACACCCGTTTGGCGTCCAGACGCTCGGCTTCCGCTGCCAGGGTGGCGGCGGCCGGTTTGCCATAGATCACGCGGTCGATGCGGAAATTCTCGTAGACGCCCTGAACGGTCATGGTTCGGTCCTCCCTGGGCGCCAGACTAGCCCGGCAACCGGGAAGGGGAAAGAAACCGCGCCGGTAGGTGTTACCGCCGGCAAAACTCGCTATATGATCGCCCAAACGCAAAGGAGATTGGGACATGAGCGAGGAAACCGCGACACTCGGCGGCGGCTGCTTCTGGTGCCTGGAAGCGGTGTTCAAGGACCTGCGCGGCGTCAATTGGGTGATGTCGGGCTATGCCGCAGGGCATGTCGCCAACCCGACCTACAAGGCCGTCTGCAACGGCACCACGGGCCATGCGGAGGTGGTGCAGGTCAAGTTCGACAACGCCGAACTGACCTATGCCGACCTGCTGCGGGTGTTCTTCTCGATCCACGACCCGACCACGCTCAATCGCCAGGGGAACGATGTCGGGACCCAGTACCGGTCCATCATCCTGACGCATTCCGATGCCCAGGCGGCGACGGCGAAGGCGGTGATGCAGGAGATCGCGGACGCGAAGATCTGGTCCGGCAAGCTGGTGACGGAATTGGCGCCCGCGCCGGTGTTCTACGAGGCGGAAGCCGAGCATCACGACTATTTCGCGCTGAACCCCTGGACCGGCTACTGCCAGGTCGTGGTGGCGCCGAAAGTGGTCAAATTCCGCAAGCAATTCGCCGATCGGCTGAAGCGCGCCTGATCCAAACCAACCCTGGGCGCGTATCACGCCTGGTTTCAGTCCTGGGAGGACATGACATGGACCTGAGTTTCACCGATGAGGAACTGGCCTTCCGCGACGAAGCGCGCCGCTTCTTCCGCACGCAGATCCCCGAGAGCATCCGCGCCAAGGTGGTCGAGGGGGAGGGCCTGACCAAGGACGACATGGTCACCAGCCAACGCATCATGAACCAGCACGGCTGGGCCACGGTGAACTGGCCCGTGGCCTGGGGCGGCAAGGATTGGTCACCGGTGCAGGTCTATCTGTATCAGGACGAAATGCAGTTGGCCCACGCACCGACCCCGATCGCCTTCAACGTGTCCATGGTCGGGCCGGTCATCGCGCAATTCGGCAGCGAGGAACAGAAAGCCCGCTTCCTGCCCGCCACCGCCAGCGCCGAAATCTTCTGGTGCCAGGGCTTCTC
This sequence comes from Asaia bogorensis, assembly GCA_945871455.1. Lineage (GTDB taxonomy): Bacteria > Pseudomonadota > Alphaproteobacteria > Acetobacterales > Acetobacteraceae > Rhodopila. The sequence goes on along the minus strand of CAMBXJ010000025.1, from coordinate 15,375 downwards.
CGAACCCGGCTCCGGGTCCGACCTCGCGTCGCTGCGCACGCGGGCCGAGCGGAAGGGCGACAAGTATGTGGTGAATGGCCAGAAGATCTGGACCACGTTGGCCCAGTATGGCGATTGGATCTTCTGCCTGGTGCGCACCGACACGGCCGCCAAGCAGCAGGAGGGGATTTCGTTCCTGCTGATCGACATGAAAACGCCGGGGATCACCGTGCGTCCCATCATCACCATCGATGGCGGCCGGGAAGTGAACGAGGTGTTCTTCGACAATGTCGAAGTGCCGGCGGAAAACCTGGTGGGCCAGGAAAACAAGGGCTGGGATTACGCGAAGTTCCTGCTGGGCAACGAACGCACCGGCATCGCCCGTGTCGGCATGTCCAAGGCCAAGGTCGCGCGCATCAAGGAACTGGCGGCGCTGGAAATGTCCGGCGGGCGCCCGTTGATCGCGGATCAGCGCTTCCAGGAGAAGCTCGCATCCATCGAGGTGGAGCTGAAGGCGCTGGAAATGACCCAGCTTCGCGTCGTCGCCGATGAACGGAAGATGGAGAAAGGCAAACAGAATCCCGCGTCGTCGATCCTGAAGCTGAAAGGGTCTGTCATCCAGCAGCAATTGACGGAACTGCTGATGGAGGTCGTTGGCCCCTACGCGATGCCGTATCAGCGCGATTTCGACGGCCGGAATGAGCCGGGGATCGGGCCGGACTACGCAAGCGAGGCGGCGCCGATGTATTTCAACTACCGCAAAGTGTCGATCTACGGCGGATCGAACGAGATCCAGCGCAACATCATCTCCAAGGCGATTCTGGGTCTCTGACCGGCCAGAACGGTTTTTTGTCATGACTGAAAGTGGCAAAACCGTTCCGGATGTTGATAGGGTCGCGCGATTCACACGCCGTTACGTTCCGCTCGGCGTGATCGCGCTCTGTTGATTGGGTCGCGCGATTCACACGCCGTTACGTTCCGCTCGGCGTGATCGCGCTCTGAAAGGGTTATCCGCATGGACTTCGATCTGACTGAAGAACAACGCCTGCTGAAGGACAGCGTCGATCGCCTGATCGCCGACAAGTATCAGTTCGCGCAACGCAAGCAATACCAAACCGAAACCAGCGGCTGGAGCGAGAAGCTCTGGGGCGAATACGCCGAAATGGGCCTGCTGGGACTGCCGTTCGAGGAAACCCTGGGCGGCTTCGGTGGCGGCCCGGTTGAAACCATGATCGTCATGGAAGCCTTCGGCCGCGGCCTGATCCTGGAACCCTATTTCGCGACCGTGATCCTGGCCGGCGGGCTGCTGCGCCGATCCGGCAGCGATGCCTTGCGAGGCGCGCTGGTGCCGCGGATCACCGCGGGCAAGCTGAAGCTGGCGTTTGCGCATGTGGAACGGCATTCCCGTTACGATCTGGGCGATGTTTCGACCACGGCACGCAAGGATGGTTCGTCCTATGTGCTCGACGGCGCCAAGAGTGTCGTGCTGCACGGCGATTGCGCCGACCAGGTGTTGGTGACGGCGCGGATTGCCGGCGCTCAACGCGACCGGGACGGCGTGGGCCTGTTCCTCGTGGATGCGGCGAGCCCGGGGTTCAGCCGGCGCGGCTATCCGACCCAGGCTGGGTTGCGGGCGGCGGAAATCACCCTGTCCGGCGTGCGGGTCGGCGGTGACGGCGTACTCAGCGAGAACGCGTTGCCGGCCATCGAACACGTGGTCGATGAGGCGATCGCCGCGCTCTGCGCCGAAGCAGTTGGCACCATGCAGGTGATGCACGACACGACGTTGGACTACATGAAGACCCGCAAGCAGTTCGGCCGCACCATCGGGTCGTTCCAGGTGTTGCAGCACCGGTCGGTGGACATGCTGGTGGGGTTGGAGCAGGCGCGCAGCATGGCGATGTTTGCCGCCGTCATGGCCGCCGATGAAAATCCGATCGAGCGCAGACGCGCGATTGCCGCCGCGAAAATCCAGATCGGCAAGTCGGGACGCCATATCGGACAGGAAGCGGTACAGATCCATGGCGGGATCGGCATGACCATGGAATATTCGGTCGGCCATTCCTTCAAGCGCATGACGGTGATCGATCAACTCTACGGCGACGCCGATGCCCATCTGGCGAGCCTCGCCCGTCTGGGCGGTCTGTTCGGCAAGGCGGCCTGACCCGGCATGGCGGATGGCCCGACCATCCTGCTCGACCTGGATGGCACCCTGTCGGATTCCCGCCCGGGGATTGCGGCGAGTTTCCGGTTTACCCTGGGGGAAATGGGCCACGATCCCGAAGCTGCCGGGGACCTGACCTGGGCGGTCGGGCCGCCCATCGCGGTGTCCATACAGCGGTTGCTATCGCTGTATGGTGACGATCGGGTGGATCGTGCGGTCGAAATCTACCGGGCGCGCTATTCGGCGATCGGGCTTTACGATTGCTCGGTCTTTCCGGGCGTGTTGGACATGCTGGCCGGGTTGGCCGATGCGGGTGCGGCGATGTTCGTTGCCACGTCGAAGCGGCGGGATTTCGCGGATCGGGTGATCGACCATCTGAACCTGCGCGGCTTTGTCGGTGGCGTGTATGGCGCGCTGCCCGGCGGCGGGTTGGACGACAAGCAAGACCTCCTGGCTCATATCATGACCGCCGAAGGTCTTTCCGTCGGCGGACCGATCATGGTCGGCGACCGGTTGCACGATATCCATGCGGCAAAGGCCAATGGGCTGCGGTCCATCGGCGTGCTGTGGGGCTATGGCGGGGCCGAGGAATTGTCCGCCGCCGGGGCCGACGCGGTTGCGGGAACGCCGGATGGGGTGATTGGGCTGGTCGTCGGGTTTGCTAAAGTGCCCCAGGCCGGCGACATCTGACTGAACGCTCTTCAGTGCACGCGGTCGTTATGATCAAAGCACTTTCAGGCAATTGGACATCCGCTTGCGACCGACTATGATGCGGCTCCGGTCCGTGGACCGGGTTACAAAGGAGGTTGCAATGGGCAAGAACCATCTCGAACCGAGCTTCTGCTTTTGAGCCAATGAGCAAACGTCGGAGGGGATTTTAACTCAGAAACGCATGTCAAGCGCGGTATGCGTATCGTCCACGGCGACAAGGAACTAGTCGAGAAACTGGGCCGTGAAGATCCATGCCCTTGTGGCTCTGGCCGTCGGTTTCAAGCGATGCTGCCTCAATAGCAGGCGGTTCAACGGGACCATGCGAGACGATTACCACCGGGCATAACCCATGCGGCAGCATCTGCGCGACGGACGACCAGCGATCGCCGTCGCCCGAAGCCAACGCACGATAAGACCGGATCAGCCGGGGGTGTTCCCCCGGCTGATTGCGTTAGACCACCCCGTCGCCCTTCAGTTTCTCGACGTCAGCCGCACTCAACCCCAGCCATTCCGTCAAAACATCGGCGGTATGTTCGCCCAGGATCGGCGACGCCTTCACCTTGGGTGACTTGCCATCCACCTGCACCGGCCACGCCGGCATCTTGAACCCACCATGGATCGGATGCTGCATCGTCTGCATGATTCCGCGTTCGACAAAACTCGGGTCGTTCTGCAACTCCATCGTGTCGAACACCGCGCCCGCCGGCACGCTGACACCGCTGATCCGTGCCATTGCCTCCTGCTTCGTCCGGCCCTGCGTCCATTCCGTGATGATCTCGTTCAGGGCCGCTTCGTTCTTGGCCCGATCCGCCGGCGTGCGAAACCGAGGATCGTCGGTGATCTCCTCCCGCCCCATCGCCTTGCACAACCTGACCCAATGCTCCGGATTGGCGCGGCTGGTCATGATATAGACCCAGTCGTTCATCCCACCAGGCGCACAGGGGAACAGGCCGGACGGTGCATTGTTGCCGCCAGGGCTTCCCCCGTTACGCTCGACCGCCTTGCCCGTACGAGCCTGGGTGGAGAAATTGGTCCGCATGTAGTGCAGCATGGCATCCTGCATGGCAACCTGCAGCCGATGCCCCTCCCCCGTCTTGTCGCGCTTGCGCAGCGCCGCCAGGATACTGATCGCCATCGTCATGCCCGTGCCGGTATCGCCCAGCGACAGCCCCGGTTTGACCGGACGCCGCCCCTTTTCACCGGTGACGCTGATCGTGCCGCCGGCCGCCTGCGCGATCATGTCGAAGGCCAGGCTCTTTTCCCACGGGCTGCCCTCTCCGAAGCCCTTGACCTGGCAGTAGATGATGCCGGGGTTCAGCGCCTTGACCACGTCATAGCCCAGGCCCAGCCGCTCGATCGTGCCCGGGGCCATGTTCTCCACGCAGACATCGGCCTTGCGCAGCATGTCCTTCACCAAATCGAGGCCCTTCGGCGACTTCAGATTGACGGTGATGGACTTCTTGTTCGCATTGAACATGTGAAAGTAATACGGGTCGTCATCCGGCTGCCCCTTGCGCAGGCGCCGCCCCGGGTCGCCCATCCCGGGGTTTTCCACCTTCACAACCTCGGCCCCGAACCAGGCCAGCGCCTCGGTGCAGGATGGCCCGGCCTCGAACTGAGTGAAGTCGACGACCTTGATTCCGTCCAGGAAGTCGAGTTCCGTGCTGCGGTCTGCCATGGTGCGATTTCCTCTGTTACGCGGGCTCGAACGACGCCGCTTCAGACGATCACGATGGCACAGGACCGCGGCACGTCAAGGGATTGGGCAGGCTCCCTTCAGCTTCCGATAACCCCGCCATCCTTCTTGGTAATCACCACCACCGACGGCCGCGGCGGCATATCCGCCTTGAAATCCGGCCACCGGGTGGATGGCTTTTCGAACACCGAACCCCTGTCCTCCCCCGGATGCTGGATCGCCAGGAACAGCGTGCGATCATCCGCGGTCAACAACGGCCCGCACACCTCCGCCCCGGTCGGAGCCTGGAACATCAGCTTGGTCAGCGCCTTGCCGAACCCGTCCGTGTCCGTCAGATACACGCCATCGGCAATCCCGGCGGCCGCGGGCGCGCCGTCCGTGGCGATCAGCATGCGGCCCTTGCTGTCGAATGCGCAGTTGTCCGGGCAGGACAGCCAGCCCGACGCCGACGTCGCACGGTGATAGCGGGTGCCGGCATCCGCCCCGGGCTTGCCAGCGACCAGGAACAGAGACCACGTCCCTTCCAGCGCCGCATGATCGCCGTCTTTGTTGGTCAACTCGATAATATGACCATGCGCATTGCCCGCCCGCGGATTTGCCTTGTCCACCTGCTCGGCCGAGCGTGACGTATTGTTGGTCAGAAGGACATAGACCCGCCCATTGACCGGATTGGTTTCCACATCCTCCGGCCGGTCCATCGGCGTGGCCTTCAGCAGATCGGCCGCTTTGCGGGTATTGATCAGGACATCGGCCTGGGTCGCAAATCCATTCGCCTCGGTCAGCGGTCCCTGGCCTTGCACCAACGCCAGCCAGGTCACCTTCCCGTCATCGGTCAGTTGCGCGACGTAGAGCAGGCCTTCGTTCAAAAGATCGCGATTGGCGGCGCGGTCCCGCGGGTTCCATGGGCGAGTGGTCACAAACTTGTAGACATAGTCGAAGCGTTGATCGTCGCCCATGTAGAAGACAACCCGGCCGTCCTTGGTAACGGCATGCGTGCAGCCTTCATGCTTGAACCGGCCGAGAGCCGTCCGCTTCACCGGAACCGATGTGGGGTCATACGGGTCGAACTCGACGATCCAGCCAAACCGATTTGGCTCGTTCGGCTCCTTCTCGACGTTGAACCGGTCAAAATGCCGCGACCAGGAATAAGCCGAGTCCTTTTCCACGCCATAACGCTTGTACATCGCCGCGTTGGGCAGATTCGAGGAGTCGCCCCCGAAATAGGCGTTGAAATTCTCCTCCGCCGTCAGGACCGTGCCCCAGGGCGTGTTGCCGCCGGCGCAGTTGTTCAGGGTCCCCAACACCGCCGTCCCGGTCGGATCGGCATTCGTGCGCATCAACGCGTGGCCCGCCGCCGGCCCAGAGATCGTCATCGGGGTGGTCCCGGTGATCCGGCGGTTCATTTTGCCATCCGCAACCACCGCCCATGCCCCACCGGTCTTGCGGATTTCAACCACCGACATCCCGTGTGCGGCAATCTCGATCTCTGCCTGATCCTTCGTCGATTTCAGCGCCGCCGCTCGTCCAGCCCCGACACCGGCAAACATCAATCCGGTGTTGGTGTATTCATGGTTGACCACCAGCAGGCCATGCTCCGACCCGCTTGCCCCCTGCGATGCCCCCTGTAATGCCCCTTGGGGCAGTGGCTGGAAGTCGAGATAGTCGTTGTTGTAGCCAAACTGCATCGCCTGCGCCGCGGCGGTCTGGTTGTTCTGATCGAACGCCGGCGCGCCCGCAACGACCGGATCGCCCCATCGCAACAGCACCTGCAATTCATAGCCTTCGGGGACGTGATGCGTCTGGTCGAGGCTGTGCTCGATTTCCCGAAATGTCAGGCTGGACGGACCCGCCGCCTCGGCCGTATCCACGCCCGTGGCCAGCCCCGCGCCAACAGCGGACGCGAACAGCCCCGCCAGAGTGCCCCGGCGAGAATAGCGACGGGCAATCAACTCACCGATCGTCGGTTCGGTCGACGGATTGGTGCTGATGTTTTCCCGCGCATCCATCTTGTGGGCCTGATCGACTGGGATCGGTGAATGATCGAGTGGCATGAGAATCCCCGTGGTATTGCTTCCGGGCAGCGGCTACCACGCCCTTCACACCGATTTGATGACAACCAGAAGACAGTTTGTCAGCTGGCGCAGTTTCACCCCGACTGGAAACGATAAACCGCTATAGCTCTTTGGTTGATCGCATGATTGACGCATTGTGACGTTCCGCTCAGCACGATCGTGCTTTAGCGAAGTTTCACCGCCTGCAACGCCGCCCAGTCGAACGCCACGTTGTGGCCAGGCTTGTCAGGCGCCATGGCGTTGCCCTCGGTCATGCGGATCGGTTCGGCGATATAGCGGTCCAAACCGAACCCATGCACCTCCAGATAGGATCGGTTGGGCGCCGCCGCCATCAGGTGAACGGTCAGGTCATGCGCGCCGTGCGACGTCAGCGGCAGATTGAACGCCTCCGCCAGATGCGCGACCTTCATGAACACGGTGATGCCGCCGCAATTGGTCACATCCGGCTCCGGGAAGGTCACGCCACCGGCCGAGATCATCTGGGTGAATTCGTGCAACGTGTGCAGGTTCTCCCCCGTCGCGATCGGCACACCACCTTCCCGCACGATCCGCGCATGGCCGGCCACGTCATCGGGGATGGTCGGCTCCTCCAGCCAGGTCAGGTTCTGGTCGCGGAAGGCGCGCGCGGCGCGGATCGACTGATCAACCGACCATTTCATATTGGCATCCGCCATTAGCGGGAAATCCGCGCCCAGGTGCCTGCGCATCGCCGCCACCCGTTCCGCGTCCTCCGACAGCCGAACCCGACCCACTTTCATCTTGATGGCGCGAAACCCCTTGGCCAGGTTGTCGTCGGTCTGCTTCAGCAGCGCATCCAGCGTGAACTCAAGATCGATCCCGCCAGCATAACACGGCACGGCAGGATCGAACCCACCCAGCAGCCGCCACAGCGGCGTCCCTAACCGGTGCGCCTTCAGATCATACAAAGCGATATCGGCGGCCGACACCGCCAGACTGACCGAACCGCCCCGACCACCGTAATGCAACTTCCACCACATGCGGTGCCACAGCGCTTCGATCTGGTCCGCTTCAGCCCCGATCAGCACCGGGCGCAGGCCCTCGTCGATCAGCGCGTGCACGGCTGCCCCGCCAGCGCCCGTGGTGTAGGTGTACCCGACGCCTTCCACCCCATCCGTATCGCGCAGGCGCACCGTCACCAGTTCGAAATGCGTCATCGTGCCGTGGGTCGAATCGGACAACGGCACCGGTAGCTGAATGCGATAGAGCGCGGTTTCAAGGCTGGCGATCTGCATGAATGGTTCCTCCGTGCCCGCCAGACTGCCCGCGCCGGAAATTCGCGTCCACCACCCTTGCCTGCCGACCCCCCGGTCGTGCAGGATACCGGCCAGTAGCAACCGGGGAAGCCCCATGAAATTCGGCATTTTCTACGAACTGCAATGCCCACGGCCGTGGGAAATCGATACCGAACTCAACCTCTACCAGAACGCCCTCACCCAGGTCGAACTCGCCGACAAGCTCGGCTACCATTACGCTTGGGAAGTTGAGCATCACTTCCTGGAAGAATACTCCCACTCCCCGCAGCCCGAGGTCTTCCTGGCCGCCGCGTCACAGCGCACCAAGCAGATCCGGTTGGGCCACGGCATCATCCAGTTGACCACCAACCACCCGGCGCGCGTCGCCGAGAAGGTCGCGTGCCTGGATCTGGTGTCCAACGGCCGCGTCGAATTCGGCATGGGCGAAGGCGCGTCGATCACCGAACTCGGCCCGTTCGATCGCGAGATGGAAAACAAGCAGGCGGTCTGGGAAGATGGCGTGCGCTGCGTGCTGCCGATGTTCAAGGATGGCGGCTGGGAATATGACGGCCCGTATTTCAAGTTCCCGCTGCGCAACGTGCTGCCGAAGCCGATCCAGAAGCCGCATCCCCCGCTTTGGGTCGCGTGCTCCCAGCTTGAAACGATCGAGCTGGCCGGTCGCTGCGGCATCGGCGCGCTGGGTTTCCAGTTCCTGTCATCGGAAATGGCGCATGCCTGGGTGCATGCCTATTACAACAGCTTCACCCGGCGCCAACAGAAGCTGGCGGACTATGCCAGCAACTGCAACATCGCCATGGTCAGCTACTTCATGTGCGCCGAAACGGATGAGGAAGCGCGCAGACGCGCGGATGGCGCGACGTTCTTCCAGTTCTCACTGGCCTGGTACTCGGGACAGCGCAACCGCGAACGCGCCGCGCCCGGCACCGTCAACATGTGGGACGAATACAACAAGTGGAAGAAGGAAAACCCGGAGGCGCAACAACGCGCGCTGTCGGGCGGCCTGATCGGATCGCCGGAAACCATCCGCCGCAAGCTGCGCCGGTTCGAGGCGTCCCATGTCGATCAGATCATCCTGCTGAACCAGGCCGGCAAGAACACCCACCAGCATATCTGTGAAAGCCTGGAACTGTTCGCCAAGGAAGTGATGCCGGAATTCACCGGCCGCGAACCGGAGCATCAGGCCTGGAAACAGAGCGTGCTGAACGGGTCGATCGTGCTGGATGAGATCGACACGAGCCCGTACAAAGAACGGGCCGGCGTCGGCAAGGGCGTCGCGATTTCCAAGCTGGCGACGACCGGGACCGAGGCACAGGCGGCGGAGTAGCACGATCCGGCCCGCCGGCGTGTCGTTTAACGCGGCGGCGGGCCACGTGCTTCATCCGACCGACCCGCCACCGGAGCCTGTGTTCGACTGGGCACCCATCGACCGGCTCTACCACCCTTCGTCCTCACGCAAGGTAAATTGGGTATGGACACCACGATGAAGCATGCTTCAAACGCCCATGCTCTGTAAGTGTTGCGGCGCTGCTGTCAATGCGGCCTTCCATCTCGATTTTAGTCGGAGTTGCGAGGACCGCCACGCTCCGGTTTTCCCGCCGTGCGGGGAAATGGTGGAGTATGGTCGCTGCGAAAGCTGTGGGTTCGTGTTTTCGACGCATTTCGATGAACTGACGGCCACGGAGATGGCCGCGAAGATCTATAATGACGACTATGTCCTGGTCGATCCCGAGTTCCAGTTCGTGCGTCCGCATCGTACGGCAGCGCAACTGGCCCGAATATCACCCTACGCTCGTGGTAACATTTCGGTATTGGACTTCGGTGGCGGCAGGGGCGAATTGGCTCGTCTGTTACGCGAGCAGGGGTTTCAGCATGCCGACTTCTACGATCCATTTTTCGGCGATGCCGCCGTACCGGAGCGACGCTACGATCTGGTCACCGCCTTTGAGGTCTTCGAACACACAACCGATCCGCTCGGCACCGCGGCACAAGCGGCATCCTTTTTGTCGGCTGGCGGTTTCTTGTTGTTTTCAACATTGTTGCAGCCGCGAGCGGCGTTACCTAGCTGGTGGTATATCGCCCCGCGAAACGGCCATATCTCCATTCACACGAGAGCCAGCCTGCTGGCAATCGCGACGGGCTTGAACCTGCACTACATGCCGATCGATGCCGGCCTGCACATTTTCCATCGCGACGCGGACCGGACGAAGTTGGCCGCGGTAGCTGGCCCTTTGCTAGTTGACACGATGTATGGCGCATCGCGAGAAGGACCAGTCGAATTTCTCCGGGTCGTAATTCAGTTGGTTCGGCTCGGACATATCCGTGAGGCACTAAATGCGCGCCACGCTATCCGGATGCTGGCTGCCATGGTCGGACTGTTGGACCAACGGCGTTAAGGCGAAGGCCCCGCTGCCAAGATGAATGCTTGATTGATCGGAAAGACGGATTCCAATATTAATCGCCCCTTTCGGGGGCATCGTGACAACGGTTCAGACCGACGAGCCCACTACACCTCCTGTGCGCAGAAGCCGACGTCCAGGGGAGTGACTGGGTCCGGCCCACACGCAGAATTCATTGCTGCCCGCGCCTTCTCCGGGCGCGGGCGCCGGTATCAGCCCCTGATCGTCAGGCGCTCTTTGCCATGATCTCTTCCGCGATATTCCGCGGCACCGGATCGTAGTGATGGAACTGCATCGTAAAGGACGCACGCCCCTTGGTCATCGACCGCAGGTGGGAGATGTAGCCGAACATCTCCTTCAGCGGCACCTGGGCGCGCACGATGATGGTCGACCCCGAGCTTTCCTGGTTCTGGATTTGCCCGCGACGACGGTTCAAATCGCCCACCACGTCGCCCACGTGATCTTGTGGAGTGGTGACTTCCACGTCCATGATCGGCTCCAGGATGATCGGGGTGGCCTGCTTCATGCCTTCCCGGAAGCACGCCTTGGCGGCGATTTCGAACGCCAGAGCGGACGAGTCGACGTCGTGGTACTTGCCGTCGACCAGGGTGTATTTGAAGTCCACCGTCGGGAACCCGGCCAGCACGCCGGTATCGGCCTGCACCTTGATGCCCTTTTCGACCGCAGGAATGTATTCCTTCGGCACCGACCCGCCGACCACCTTGTTCTCGAACACGACGCCGCCGTTGCGGTCCATCGGCTCGAAGATGATCTTCACTTCGGCGTACTGGCCCGACCCACCGGACTGCTTCTTATGGGTATAGGTCTCGGTGTGCGTCTTGGAGATCGTTTCCCGATACGCGACCTGCGGGGCGCCGATCTCGCAATCCACGCCATATTCGCGGCGCAGGCGGTCGATGATGATTTCCAGATGCAGCTCGCCCATGCCGGACAGGATGGTCTGGCCGGTTTCCTGATCGGTCTTCAACCGGAGCGAGGGGTCTTCGCCAGCCAGCTTCTGCAGGCCGAGGGTCATCTTCTCGACGGCTTCCTTCGTGCGCGGCTCCACCGAGATGTCGATGACCGGAACCGGGAACGCCATCCGCTCCAGGATCACCGGATCGTCGTTGGACGCCAGCGTGTCGCCGGTGCCGGTGTCCTTCAAGCCGACGAACGCGGCGATGTCGCCGGCTTCGACTTCCTTGATTTCCGCCCGCTTGTCGGCGTGCATCTGAAACATCCGGCCGATCCGCTCCCGATGGCCCTTGGTGGTGTTCATCACCGTGTCGCCCGACTTCAACGTGCCGGCATAGACGCGCACGAAGGTCAGGGTGCCGTATTTGTCGTTGATGATCTTGAACGCCAGACCGGCGAACGGCGCCTTCGGGTTGGCCGGGATGCGGCGGCGGTCGGGGTGTTCCGACTCGTCCACGCCTTCGTCCAACGCGACCGCGATGCCGGGCACGTCCACCGGAGACGGCAGGTAGTCGATCACCGCGTCCAGCAGCGGCTGCACGCCTTTGTTCTTGAACGCCGTGCCGCACAGCACCGGACGGAACGCGCCGGAAATCGTGCCAGTCTTGATGGCGCGCTTCAGGGTTTCGACGGCGACATCGCCCTTCTCGAAATACTCCTCCATGCCAGCGTCATCGACCGACAGCGCGGTATCCAGCAGCAATTGGCGGTATTCGGCGGCCTGCTCGACCAGATCGGCGGGGATCGGTTCGTCGTGGAACTGCGCGCCGAGTTCGCCGCCTTCCCAGATGATCGCCTTCATCTCGACCAGGTCGACGATACCAAGGAACTTGTCCTCGATCCCGATCGGCAGTTGCAGCGGCAGCGCGATGATGTCCAGCTTTTCCTTCAACGTGTTGAAGGCGCGGAAGAAATCGGCCCCGGTGCGGTCCAGCTTGTTGATGAAGATGATGCGCGGCACGTTGTAGCGGTCGGCCAGGCGCCAGTTGGTCTCGGACTGCGGCTGCACGCCGGCCACGCCTTCGATGATGAAGATGGCCCCGTCCAGCACGCGCAGGCTGCGATTGACCTCAATGTTGAAATCGATGTGGCCGGGCGTGTCGATGATGTTGATGCGGTTCTCTTTCCACTCACACGTCACCGCGGCGGAGGTGATGGTGATCCCCCGCTCCCGCTCCTGCTCCATATAATCGGTGGTTGTATTGCCGTCGTGCACTTCGCCGATCTTGTGTGACACGCCCGTGTAATACAGGATACGCTCCGTCGTGGTGGTCTTGCCCGCGTCGATATGCGCGGTGATGCCAATATTCCTGATCCTGTCGAGCGGCGTGATAGACACGGTGAACCTCCATACGGCGAACGGGCGCGTGATCCGGGTCCGGATCCGGGACATCCCCCGCGCGCCCGTGGCAAAGCGCCGGCTGAACCCCAGCCGGCTATGATCACGCGGTCAGATGCGGCAGCCATCCCGATTTTGCAAGTGCGAATTGTCGCCGCATGACGCATGGCAGCGCGTCCATGCTCCCTGGCTCCTGGCCCCTTGTCCGCGGTCGCCGTCACCAACCCGGACCCATGGCATCGGACCCATGGCATCGGACCATGGCATCGCCCACGGAGCGGCGGGCACAATTTGATACAGCAGCCCCGCTACCAATCTGCTAGACCGCCGTCATGGACATCCGCACCGCGCAGGCCCTCGTGCGATTCGGCCTCGGCCGGAGGGGGGACGAAGCCCCGCCATCCGACCCCGTGAACTGGCTGCTTTCGCAACTCCGGGATCCCGACCCCAGCCGGTTCGATCCCCAACCCACCACGGAGACCGGGCTGGCGGCCTTTCGGGACGACCGAAAATCGCCAAATCCGCCCGGAACCTCCCGCGCGCTGACGCTTTACCGGACCGGAGCCAGCGCTCAGCTTGTCAACGCGCTGACCACACCGTCCCCGTTTCGGGAGCGACTGGTTTGGTTCTGGACGAACCATTTCACCATCTCCGTCCGCCGCGGAGACTGCCTCAGCGTCGCGGCCCCCTTCGTGGAAGAGGCCATCCGGCCGCACGTCACGGGATCATTCCACGACATGCTGCTGGCCGTCATGCGCCATCCGGCGATGCTGCTGTATCTTGATAACGTCAACTCCACCGGCCCCAACAGCCAGGTCGGCAAGCGCGCCAAACGCGGACTGAATGAGAACCTGGCACGCGAATGCCTGGAACTGCACACCGTCAGTCCCGCCGCGGGGTACACCCAGGCCGATGTCACGGCGCTGGCCAATGTCATCACCGGATGGACCGTATCCCGCCAGAACGACCCGCTGGGCTTCCGCTTCAACCGCGATGTCCACGAACCCGGGCCCAAGACCGTGCTGGGCCAAACCCTTCCCACGGGGGAAGAAGGCGGTCTCCAGATCCTGGACTTCCTGGCACACCACCCCGCGACCTATCGCTTCCTGGCCACCAAGCTGGTGCGCCATTTCGTGGACGACACGCCGCCGCCCGACGCTGTCGCCCGAGTGGAAGCCGCCTTGCGCGACAGCAAAGGCAATCTGGGGGTCGCGGCGGCAAGCCTCGTCACCCTGGATGCGGCCTGGCAGCCCGGCCGAAAGCTCCGCACGCCACAGGAGTTCGTGATCGCGACCTGGCGTGCCTTATCGTTGAAGCCGGATCAGGCCACCAACCTGACGGGCATTGTCAGTCGCCTGGGTCAACCGGTCTGGACCGCCCCCGCCCCGAACGGCTGGCCGGACGTCGCGGTGGAATGGTCCACGCCGGACGCGATCATGCGCCGCATCGACTGGGCCTATGCTGTCGCGAACCGGATCGGCACCAACGACCCGGTCGAACTCGGCACCGCGATCCTTGGTCCCCTGCTTAAACAAACCACCTATGACGCCATGGCCCGCGCCGGCTCCCGGCGCGAGGCCACGACATTGCTGCTCTCCTCCCCCGAGTTTCAGAGGCGCTGATGGTCATCCTGTCCCGCCGGTCCGCCCTGCTGGGCCTGGCCGCCGCCCTCTCATTCGGTCGAGCCTCGCTTGCCGTGGCCCAGATCAAGACCGAAAACCGCCTGGTCGTCGTCAATTTGCGCGGCGCGCTGGACGGACTCGCGACCGTGATCCCGTACGGCGATCCCGCCTATGCGGACCTGCGCGGCCCCCTTGCCCCGGCGCCCGGCACGCCGGACGGCGCCTTCGACCTCGGCGGTTTCTATGCGTTGAACCCGGCGCTCCGGAATCTCCACGCGATGTTCGTGGCCGGCGAACTCCTGCCGGTCCATGCCGTCGCCGGCCCGTATCGAGAGCGCAGCCACTTCCTCGCCCAGGACTATCTGGAAAGCGGCAGCAATCAGCGCCTGACCAGCGGGTGGCTGAACCGGGTCATCCAGGCCATTCCCACGCCCCCCGGCCTGCCCCCGGAACGGGAGGCCGTGGCCATCGGCGGACCGACCCCGCTGCTGATGCGGGGTCCAGCCCCGGTCAGCAACTGGGTGCCCGGTGGCATGCCCGCGCCCGAAGCCAGCCTCTACGCGACCATCGCGGCGCTGACCAAAACCGATCCCGTCATCGGCCCGGCCGTGATGGTCGGCCTGAGCTCCCGTGGCTTCAGCGCCGCGATCCTCAACGGCATGGAGCCAGATCGCTCCCTCGGCCAGTTCGGCACCCTGGCCAAAACCGCCGGCGAGCTGCTGCGTGCCAAGGACGGCCCCAGGATCGCCTCCATGGATATGAGCGGTTGGGACACCCACGCGGCGCAGAACCATCGCCTGACCCCCCTCCTCCACCAGCTCGACACCGGAATCTCCGCCCTCAAAACCGCGCTCGGCCCCATCTGGCGCCAGACCGTGGTACTGGTGATGACCGAGTTCGGCCGCACCGCGAAGATGAACGGCACCGGCGGCACCGATCACGGCACCGCCACGGTGGCCTTCGTGGTCGGTGGCGCTGTCGCGGGGGGGCGCATCGCCGGCACCTGGCCTGGCCTCGCGCCGGACAAACTGCTCGACAGGCGCGATCTTGCCCCCACCACCGACCTGCGCGCGGTTTCGAAAGCCATCCTGGCCCAACATCTCGGGCTGGATCGACGCGCCCTGGCCCAGGTGTTCCCCGGCAGCGA
>CAMBXJ010000024.1 GCA_945871455.1 Asaia bogorensis | reverse complement strand
ATCGCGCATGAGTAAGGGGATCCGCCGTTTGATACCGATTCGCGCCGTACGGCTCCTGGCAGGCTGTCTCCTGCCCTTGCTGATCGCCGGTCCCGCTATCGCTCAGCAGCGCCAGGCCCCCGCCCGTCCGCCCGCTCTGGCGGCCGGCGCCGTCCATTCCATCAAGGTCGAGGGCAACCAGCGCATCGAGGAAGGGACGATTCGCTCCTACATGCTGGTGCAGGTCGGCGATTCGTTCGACGCCGACCGAATCGACCGCAGCCTCAAGACGCTCTATGCGACGGGCCTGTTTCAGGATGTCCGACTGACCCGATCCGGCAACACGCTGGTCGTGCGCGTGGTGGAGAACCCGCTGGTCAATCGGGTGGCGTTCGAGGGCAACAAGAAGCTCACCGATGATCAGCTTCGCCCGGAAGTCCAGGTGCGGCCGCGCGCTGTGTTCACCCCCGCGGTGGCCGAAGCCGACCGCAAGCGCATCCTCGACCTTTACGCCAGACGCGGTCACTACGACACGAGCGTCGATCCGCAGATCATTCGCCTGGATCAGAACCGGGTGGACGTGATCTTTCAGGTCAGCGACGGCCCGACCACCTTGGTCAGCAAGATTGCTTTTGTTGGCAACAAGGAATTCAGCGAGAGCCGGCTGACGGAGGTCATCAACAGCCGGGAGCAGCGTTGGTGGCGGTTTCTGTCCACGTCCGACCAATATGACCCGGAGCGGTTGAACTTCGACAAGGAACTGCTGCGTCGATTCTACCTCAAAAGCGGTTATGCCGACTTCCAGCTTGCCGACGCGACCGCCGAACTGGCGCCTGATCGCAAGGCATTTTTCGTCACGTTCACCCTGAAGGAGGGGGAGCGCTACAAGTTCGGCAAGATTTCCATCACCTCTCAGTTGCGGAACCTCAACGGCGACGATCTGCGACCGGTCCTGAGCTTCCGGGAGAATGATTGGTACGACGGTGACGCGGTCGGCCGAGCGGCGGATGCGTTGGAGGAGAGTGTCCATAATAGGGGGTACGCGTTCGTCGAGGTGAAGCCGCGGGTGACCCGGAACGCGGCCACGAAGACCATCGATATCGCCTATGATGTTGGCGAGGGACCCAGGGTTTACGTCGAGCGTATCGACATTTCGGGCAATGTCCGCACCAAGGACAAGGTCGTTCGCCGCGAGATGCGGTTGGCGGAAGGCGATGCATTCAATGCGGAAGCCGTTCGCCGCAGTCGCCAGCGCCTTACCGATCTGGGGTATTTCACCGGTGTGGAAATCAACACCTCGCCCGGTTCGGCCCCTGACAAGGCGATTCTGACGACATCGATCCAGGAACGCGCCACTGGTGAATTGACCTTGGGCGGCGGCTATTCGTCCGATGCCGGCGCGTTGCTGGACATAGGGTTGGCCGAACGAAACCTGGTCGGCACGGGTATCAATGCGTCGATCAACGGGATTCTGGCGGAGAAGCGAAGCTCCATCAATCTGTCGGTCACGGACCCGTATTTCCTGGACCGCAACCTCGTTGCCGGCGTGGACGTCTTCCTGATCCGCACGAATACCCTCGGCACGCAGCCTTATGACGAAAAGCGGGTCGGCTTCGCGGTTCGCGCCGGCTATGAGTTCAACGAGAATCTGCGGCAGGTCTGGAGCTACTCGCTGGTCAGCCGCGAAGTGTTCAACGTCAACACCGGCGCCAGCCCGTTCATCACGAACGAGCAGGGCACGACGCTGTTGTCGCAGATCAGCCAGGTCATCACCCTGGATCATCGCGACAGCCGGCTGTTTCCGCGCAGTGGCTATGTGGTGGAATTGGGCACGGACTTTGCTGGCCTGGGGGGCGACGTGCAGTTCGTGCGCCTGAACGCCAACACCGCCTACTACATCCCGCTGGAGCGATATTTCGGTCACCAGGACTGGGGGATCAAGCTCGGCGCCAATATCGGGCAACTGATTCAGACCGGCGGGGCCGAACGGATCATCGATCGGTTCTTCCTGGGTGGTGACAACCTTAGAGGCTTCCAGGTCGGTGGCGCCGGTCCGCACGACACCATCTCCGGCGATCCGCTGGGCGGCCGGTTCATCTGGACGCAAACCACCGAACTGCGGTTTCCACTTCCGGTGCCGCAGGACCTGGGGCTTTCTGGGCGGGCCTTCGTGGATATCGGCGGGCTGACCCAGGCGAACTTCAACAATTTCGGCTCATGCATCGAAGCGAATGGGCAGCCGTGTCAGATCGCCCAATCGGCGGCGCCCCGAATCGGCGCGGGTGTCGGTATCTCCTGGCGGACACAGTTTGGGCTGATCAACATTGATGTGACTCCGTTCATCTCCAAACAACCCTACGATCAGACTCAGGTTTTCCGTTTCGGCTTTGGCACGAGGTTCTAGTGGTTCAGATTCGACGTCTCGCTTCCGTCTCCTTCACGGCGCTCTTCCTGGCCGGTGTGCCCGCGGTGGCGTTCGCCCAGCAGTCGAATCCCGAGTGGTTCGTGCCCGGTCAGCAGCGTCCGGGCGCGGTCCAGGCGCCGCGTCCCGCCGGGCCGCCGCGCCCCGGTCCTGCGGTGCAGCAGCAGCAGCAGATGCCTCAAGATGCGATGGGTGGCGGCCAGCCAGGTGGGCAGGGAGAATTGCCGATCCCGCCGCATCAGTTGCAGGTGCAACTGCCGCCGGCGCCAGACGTGCCCGTGCTGCCCAAGAGCGATCCGCCGCCGCCCGCGGTTGTCGGCATCCTGTCGGTGCCCGATGTGCTGCGCCTGTCCAGCGCCTATCAGCAGGCGGACCGGGAACTCGGCTTGCGCCGGCAGCGGCTGAATGAGGACGCGCAGAAGGAGCAGGTGACCCTGCGGGATCTGGGGCAGGCGTTCGCCAATGAGCGTGCCAAGCTGACGCCCGAGCAAATTCGCGCCAAGGAACGCACGTTTCAGGACCGGGTGAACGAATCCCGCCGCAGTTTCGGCGACCGCAACCGGATCATCCAGGAAGCCGGCCAGTATGTGATGGCGCAGATCGATCGGACCCTGGAACTGGTTGCCCAGCAGGTTTCTGTCGCGCGCGGCGTCAACCTGGTTCTGAACCGGGCGCAGCTTCTGGGCACGACGGCGGAGTTCGATCTGACGCCGCAGGTGGCCGAGGTGCTTAACCAGGTGCTGCCCAGTGTCTTGATTCCGCCCGATGGTGTGTCGCCGATGGCGATGCCGCGTCCCACCTCGGCGACCGGGCCCGCCGTGGCCACGGGTACGGCGCCCGCCGCCGCGACGGGCGCCAAACCGGCGGCCCAACCGCAGCCCCCTCCGGCGGCTCCCCCCCAGCAGCCGAAGCGCTGAGGCGACGGATACCGTCCGCGTGGATCGTTCGGCCGTTGCGGGAGACGCCCGCTTCTTTCATCGCACCGGGCCTTATTCCTTGGCCGCGGTGGCGGAGGCCGCCCGCACGGAAGCGCCGCCGGGTGCGTTGACGCTGTTCGGCATTGCCCCCTTGCAGGTGGCGACAAGCGAGCATGTGAGCTTTCTGGATAACCGCAAATACGCGGACGCCCTGGCCGCCACCAAGGCAGGCGCCGTGATCGTCCATCCAGACATGGCGTCGCGGGTGCCGGCCACTTCGGTCGCGATCGTGACCGATCAACCCTATGTTGCCTGGGCGCGCGTGGCGGCGCTGTTCTTTCCGGTGCCGCCACCGGTTGCCGGCGTGCACCCGTCCGCCGTGGTCGCGCCGGACGCCGAGATCGACCCGAGCGCCGAAATCGGCCCGCTCGCGGTGATCGGCGGGCGTGTGCGGATTGGGCCTCGGTGTCGTATCGGACCGCTTGCCGTGCTTGGGGATGGCGTTGTGCTGGGAGCGGATTGCCGGATTGGCGCGCATGCCAGCCTGTCGCACGCGCTTGTGGGCGATCGGGTCTATGTCTACCCGGGCGCTCGAATCGGGCAGGATGGATTCGGATTCGCGATAACCCCCAGCGGCTTCATCACCGTGCCGCAGCTTGGCCGTGTGATCCTGGAAGACGATGTCGAAGTCGGCGCCAACACCACGATCGATCGTGGGTCCTTGCATGATACGGTGATCGGGGCGGGGTCGCGTCTCGATAACCTGGTGCAGGTCGCGCATAATGTCCGTCTGGGACGCGGTTGCGTCATCGTCTCCCAGGCCGGTATCTCTGGATCGGTTATTCTGGAGGACCATGTGATGATGGGCGGCCAGGCGGGCATGACCGGGCACCTGCTTGTCGGGCGCGGTGCGCGGATCGGTGCTCAGGCCGGGGTTATGGCCGATGTGCCGGCGGGAACCGAGGTTGTCGGAACCCCGGCCCAACCGGTTCGCAGCTTCTTCCGGGAGGTCGCGGTGCTGCGTCGCTTGTCACGAGGGTCAACCAGCGCCAAGCGCAACCGCGACAGGCAAACCGGACCCAGCGAAACCGGACCCAGCGAAAATGGGCCCAGCGAAACCCGACCTAGCGAAACCGGGCCCAGGGAAACCGGACTCGACACAGACACGAGCACGAGCTGAATGCCATGGATGAAACATCAGAATCTCCGCCCCAGGCCACGAACGAGAATCCCGCGGGGACCCTCGGCAGCCTGGACATCAAGCAGATCATGCAGGCGATCCCGCATCGCTATCCGTTCCTGCTGATCGATCGGGTGGTGGAGGTGGTCCACAATGGATCGGCGGTCGGGATCAAGAACGTCTCGGTCAATGAATCCTTTTTTGCCGGGCATTTCCCCAACCATCCGGTGATGCCGGGCGTGCTGATCATCGAAAGCATGGCACAGACGGCCGCCGTGCTGGTGGTGGAAACCCTTGGCCCCGCGGCGCAGGGCAAGGTGGTCTACTTCATGTCGATCGAGGGCGCGAAATTCCGCCGTCCCGTCGTGCCGGGCGATCAGATGCGTGTGCACGTGACCAAGGAGCGCAATCGCGGCAATGTCTGGAAGTTCCATGGCGTGGCGCGGGTTGATGGGGTTTCGGTGGCGGAAGCCACATTCGCGGCAATGATCATGGATCGCGCCCCGGCTATCTGACGTTTCCAAACCGATCGGCGGTCTATAGACACCGTTCCGGACCCGCGCGGAACGCCGCGCCGTAATGTGGCCTGATTCCTGTAGCATCAATGCCTTACAGGCAGTTGTGGAAATATCGGGCAACACTAATTGAGTTGGTCGTCCGCCCGGTGAGCCATAGGGTGCCTGAGGTCAGCTCGACCGCTTACGCAAAACGGACCGGTGCGAATATGGATTCTTTGCCAGAAGTGATCATACCAAATGCGGGTGGTGTGACCATTCACCGGACGGCCATCGTCGATCCGGCCGCCGAATTGGGCCTCGGGGTGCAAATCGGGCCGTTCTGCACGGTCGGGCCGGATGTCAGGATCGAGGACGGGGCGAAGCTGATCTCCCATGTCGTGCTCGACGGGCACACACGCATCGGCCCCGGTGTGATCCTGTATCCGTTCTGCACGGTCGGGATGGAACCGCAGGACCTGAAATACAAGGGCGAGCCTACGCAGTGCGACATCGGCGCGCGGACTCTGGTGCGGGAACACTGCACGATCCACCGCGGCACGGCGACCGGCAAGGGCATCACCAGGGTTGGCAGCGATTGCATGCTGATGGCGGTGGCGCATGTGGCGCATGACTGCACCCTCGGTAACAACGTAATCGTCGCGAATAATGTCGTGATGGGTGGCCATGTCAGCATCGGCGACCATGCAGTTATCGGCGGTTCCGCGGCGATTCACCAGTTTGTCCGAATCGGACGAGCGGCGATGATCGGCGGTGTGTCAGGCGTGGAAGCGGACGTCATCCCCTTTGGCAGCGTTCTGGGCAACAGGGCTCGGCTGGGCGGGCTGAACGTCATCGGACTGAAACGGCGGGGCTTCGATAAGGCGCAGATCCAGCATTTGAATACCATGTTCCGCGCTCTGTTCGGGCATGAGGGCGTCTTCGCCCAGCGGCTGGAAGATGTCCGGGCGGGGTATGCCGGCGATCCGCTGATCGACGAGGTACTGGCGTTCATCGACGCGCCGAGCCATCGCGGGCTGACCCGGGCGGAATAGTTCGACCCACCGGCCGCTGTTCCAACCCGCCGATGACGTTCGATGGGGTTGGAACCGACGGACGCGATCACCGAACCAAGCCGGTAAAGATAAAGCGGACCACGACTGTCCGCTTGGTAATGCTTGATGGCCCATCATTTTGTCGGGTCCGCACCCGTGGCGCGCCGCCGAACGATGCTCAGGCGGTGGTCTGCCTGACTCTGGCCGCCAGGCGCCGGTGCAGCCACCAGCCCGCGACACATAGCCCCGCCAGCAAGGCAGCCCAGTAAGACGCGGTCTGCCAATCGCCGTCGTTCAGGCTATCGATCGTCAGGCCGGCGACCTGGGCCGGGTAGACATGCACCGGTGCCCAAACCAGCGCGGAGCAGACATTCGCCAACACGAATCGGTTGCGCGACATCCCTGCCATGCCCGCCACCATGGGCACTGTCGAACGGAACACCGGCAGGAACCGGCAGAACGCGATGCTGTAGATGCCATAGCGGTCGAAGAAGCGGTCTGCTCTTTCCATCAGATGTGGCCGGGTGGACAAAGGCCAAACGCCGCGCAGCCTATCCTTGTAGCGGTAGCCCACCCAATAGGACACGAAATCGCCGATGATGGCGCCGATCGCGACCAGGATCAGATAGGGGGCCATCGGTTGGCCCGCCGCGGTCGCCGCCGCGGCGACCGCCATCACGATCGGGGTGCCAGGGATAAGGATGCCCAGCACCGCCACCGCCTCGACGATGGCAGCGATGAATGCGATCGCGAGCGCCCAGGTTGGATACTCGGCGACCAGATCGACGGCGGCATAAACCCATGACCACATGATGCGGCGCCCGAGGCTCCCTGTGCGTTCTTGCTTGCCGGGATAATGGGTGTTCGGCGGCATGAAGGGAAGCGGGATCATGCATTGCGCATGACGGAGAAGCGTCGCGCGATCCCGATCATCCCCGTCATTGTCGGGCGGCGGCTTGCCTTATTCCATCGCTGTCAGAAATTAGCCGAAAGGGGAACCAGCGACAGAGGCACCGCGGGCCCGCCTCCGGCAACCGGCATGAAGCCGGATGCGTCACGAGGCATGATCGTATCGCGGAAGGCCGACCCAATCATGCTCTCGGACAACGTTTTGCAGGGCGTTCCCCGTCCAATCCGGGGAAGCGCGCGCTACCCCGCCATCATCAGATTCGCCAGCTTCCCGGGCTCGGTCAGCATCGGATAATGACCGGTATCCAGTTCATGCCAGCTTGCCTTCAACGCATCCGCCGCTCGGCGTTGATGCGCAACCGGCGGATTGACGCTCTGCTTGCACCAGATGACGGATGCCTTCCAGCTTTGCTGCCAGAAACTGTCGAGCTTGACCGGGGCCTGCATCGCGGCGATCGGGTGCGGCGTGTAGCGGGCCAGCGCCCAGGCTTTCGTTTCGCCGGTCAGGGATACGAACATACGATTCGCCGCGTCCTCGGGTGACGGACCGGTCGCGATATCCGTCGATATCGCGGTTGGCCGCTTGACGTGATCGGACACGGCTTCCCCGTTGAACAGCGCCAGCGCATCGGCCAGCACGATCCGATCAATGCGGTCGCGCGCGATCTCCGCCACCCGGCAGGCGATCATGCCGCCGCAACTGGTGCCGACCAGAACGACATCGTTCAGGTCCTCATAGAACAGCAATTGCGCGATTTCGGCCGCCTGGCTCTCGGTATCGATGCCCGGGCGGATCGCATGGGCACGCTCCCCGCAGCCGTCCAGAGTTGGTGCGAACACCGTGTGGCCGGCGGCCCGCAGATGTGGCGTGACGCGATTGAAAATCCAGCCGCCCTGGTAGGCGCCGTGGAGCAGGACGTAATTTGCCATGGTCGTTTCCCTCTGAGGTGTTACGTGGCCGTCTTCCGCTGCCGCTTTTTCGCCAGCAGGATCATCGCGATTGCGACCGCGGAAGTCGCCGTATAGAACCCGAAAGCGTTCGTATAGCCAATCATGGCCGCCTGCCGGTTGATCTCCTTCGACAGCCGCGCCAACCCGACCTGCGATTCGGTGGTCCAGTTGCCGGTCACCCAGGGCAGGGCCAGGGCGCGATTATAGGGCGAAATCATTTCCGTCAGACGAGAGTAGTTCGCGCCCGTTGCGTGGACGATCTCCGCTACCGAGATCGAGATGAAAAAGCTCGATCCGATGTTGCGCATCAGATGGAACAGGGACATCGCCTCTGGCATCAGCCGCGAATCCAACGTCGGGAACGTGGCGATGGTCAGCGGGACCCAAAACACGCCGACCGCGATGCCTTGCAACACGCTGTTCAGCGCCAGGGTCGTCTTGTCGACATTCAGGTCCAGGCTCATGAGCCAGATCCCGGACACGATTTGCAGGGAGAAGCCGAAGATCATGCCGATGCGTGGATCGACCCGTCCGGCGAAGATCGCCAGGAAAAAGCCAATCGTGGCGCCGATGCCGCGCGCGCCCAGGATTTCGCCGATGATCTGGTCCGGGTAGCCCGCATGCTGCTGCAACAGCGATGGCAAAAGCACCACCGGCGTGAAGTTGAGCATTCCGTAGATGGTCACCAGGACCAGCCCCAGCGCGTAGTTCGGGTCCTTCAGCAGTTTCGGGTCCAGAAATGGACGCTCGGCCGTCAGGCTGTGCACCACGAACATGAAGAACGCCACGACCGCCAGGGCGGTCTCGATCACGATTTCGGTCGATTCGAACCAATCCAACCGCTGTCCGCGCGACAGCACCAGTTGCACGCAGGAGATCGCGGCGGCGAGCGTGAGGAATCCGATCCAGTCCAGTCGCGTGCCGCGTCCTGGTTGGTCCTTGTCCAAGGCCAGGGCGACGCCGAGAAACGCCGTCAGGCCGACCGGAACCAGCATATAGAAGGCCCAGCGCCAGCTATAGACCTCTGCCAGGAAGCCGCCGAGGGCCGGGCCGACCACCGGCCCGATCACGACAGCCATGCCAAAAATCGATGTCACCATGCCGGCCTGACGGCGCGGAAAGCTGTCCAACAGGATCGCGTTCGACAGTGGAACGACGGGGGCGCCGAGCGCGCCCTGGGCAACGCGCCAGAAGACGAGCGTTTCCAATGAATCGGCGGCGCCGCACAGCCAGGTGGCGCCGGTAAAGCCGAACATAGACCACATCATCACATTTCGGCGACCGAAGCGGGCGACCAGCCATCCCGTCATGGGGGTGACGACAGCTGTTGCCAGGATGTTGAACGTCATGGTCCAGGCGATTTCATCGGCCGTCGCGGCCATCGTGCCCTGCATCTGGGGCAGCAGGGTGGATGCGATCAGCAGGGTGGTGGAGTAGAGCATCGACGCCAGCATCACGGCACCGAGGATCAGAAACCGGCGCGCCACCGAAAGGGACAAGGCAGCTTCGCTATCGCTCATCTTGAGTTGGGCATCCCGGCGGAATATATGTTCAAAAGGTAGCGTGCGCTATCGTAAGCTATGTTAGTGATTTGACGCGAGCCAGGCCACACCACCCGAGCGGTTCCGAGCGATGCGATTGAGGCGAGAAACAGAGCAGCCTGCGATTTTTCTATCTGAGGTGACGTGATGACGCGTGCGCGGACCAGGCTGGTACGCTTGGTACTTTTGGTTGGTGTTCCGATACTGGTTCTGGTCGGCGGTGCGGTTGTGTGGCAGCGAGGCGGCAGGATCATCAGCACCGAAAATGCGTATGTGAAGGCCGATATCGCACAGATTGCCCCGGAAGTGTCCGGGCGCGTAATTGAGGTTGCCATTCGCGATCACGAACGCGTGAAGGCCGGCATGCCGCTGATTCGGATCGATCCGGAACCCTACCGCCTCGCGCTGGCCGGCGCCGATGCGGAGCTCGACCTCGCCCGTGCTCAGGTCGAAACGGCGCGCGCCACGTGGCGGGAGACCCGCAGCGAACTGGGTGAGGTCGAAAACCGCGCCGATTACTTCCAGCGCCAATTGAAACGCCAGGAATCGCTTGCCGGATCAGGCGTGGTGTCGGCAACCCGCTTGGAGGAGGCTCAGAACGATGCCGCGGTGGCGCGGGAGCGGCTGTCCGTGGTGCGCCGTCGGCTGGAGCGGATGCTGACCGTCCTCGGCGGCGATGCCGAAATCCCCGTCGATCGGCATCCGTTGGTGCGCGACAAACTGGCCGCGCGTGACCGGGCCGCGCTGGATCTGGCGCGGACCACGTTGGTCGCGCCGCTCGATGGCATCGCGGTAAACGTGAAGCTGCAATTGGGGGAGCAGGTGAAGCCGGCGACACCCTTGTTTGTAATCGTTGCCGATCATCGCCCCTGGGTCGAAGCCAACCTGAAGGAAACCACGCTGACCCATGTCCAAGCGGGCCAGAAGGTAAAGGTCGTGTTGGACATCTATCCGGATGAGGTCTGGGAAGGCGTGGTGCAGAGCATCAGTCCCGCGGCCGGGTCCGAGTTCGCGATCCTGCCGCCGCAGAATGCGTCGGGGAACTGGGTCAAGGTGGTGCAGCGCCTGCCGGTCAAAATCAGACTGTTGCCCCATCCCGGCGAATCGCCACTGCGGGCCGGTATGACCGCGACCGTCGACATCGACACGATGCGTCAGCGCGATCTGGGCGCCATCATCAGTTCCTGGTTCGACTTCAGCCGAGCCAAGGCTGCTCGCCCGTAGCTGGCGTGCGCGTGCATCGTTTATCGCGGCGCGGTGACCCGACGATCTGACGCGTCCGGTCGTCTGCGGATTGCTGATTCGAAGCGTGGCATGGCAGGAAGTCCGGACCTCGGTGATCGGGCTCCGCCTCTGCCGGCCTCGATCCAGCCTTGGCTGTGGGCTCTCTCCGCTGCCCCGGCCAGGATTGCGCGGATGGTCGTGACGTCCCGGGTCATGCCACTGTAGGCCGGGTCGCCATCATTGGGCGTCATTTCCGACAAGGGGCGGTTGGCATTGTGTGCGGGGGATCGATTCCCGCCACGATTGGCCGCACAGAAGGTCGGAACGGGCATTTCGGTGTTTTCAGCGCCAGCCCTGGTACCATATGACAGTGTCGTTCGATGCCAGGGATTTGGTGCCAGTCCGCCACGGCAGGATCGTCACACAAGGGATGCTGAATTGATGTTATACCGAAATAAATATCGCATCGAGTGGGAAATCTAGATGCGTCGCCCCATCTTGCTCGGTGCCAGCCCCTATCTTTCAGATTATTATCGCAAGGATGCCAAGACGCTGCTCGCGGAAACCGGCGGCAATACCGGCAATCTGGCGTTCATGTTCGCTGTTGCGCGCCATGTCCCCCACGGGCGGGTCGTCCATTGGGACATGCCGGTGCGCGACATCCGCGCGGCCGGCGATATCATTGTCCTCGCGCTTGCGAACCAACTGGGCAAACACACCGATTTGGACCGTGCGGCGGCGCGTCTGGAGGAGTTGGGGCTGCCAGTGATCGGACTGGGCCTGGGTGCGCAGGCGCCGAGCATGGGCGCCGACGTGGAATTGTCGGCGGGCACGGAACGGTGGTTGCGCACGATTGCCAGGTTGCGTCCGTCCGACGCGCCCAATCTTGGGGTTCGAGGCGCCTATACCAAGGCCCAGATCGCCAGGTTGGGCATGCCCGACGCCGCTGTCGTGACCGGGTGCCCGTCCAACTTCATCAGCATGAACGACGATATTGCCGGCAAGGTTGCCCGCGGGTTCGGCCGCAAGCCGCGTCATATCGCCGTTGCCGCGGGCATTCCCTATATACCGGCGCTGGCGGGCATCGAACGCGATCTTGCCGATATCGTCACCCAGACCGGCGGTGCCTACATCGTCCAGCATGGGCTGGAGATGCTGCAACTCGCCCGCAATGAGTTCGATACCATGGCGCCGGAAAAGTTTGAGCTGTGCCGGCGCTATATCATGCCGAACCGATCGGCCGACGAATTCAAGGCATGGTGCCGACAACATGCCTATGCCCATTACGATGCGCGGAGTTGGATGGACTTCATGCGACGGTTCGATTTCGTCGTCGGAACCCGGTTCCATGGCGTCATGCTGGCATTTCAGGCCGGCATCCCGGGCGGATGCATCGCCCATGACAGCCGCACGCAGGAGATGTGCGAGACGATGGGCATCCCGGTCCGTCACCATACCGAGATCACCGGTGGCCTGACCCAGCACAATGTCATGGACTACTTCAAATTCGACCCGAAGCGGTACCGGGAGACCCGCCGCACGCTCCAGTAAGCCTATATGGGCGTGCTCACCGGGGCTGACCTTCCGATTCCCCGCAATCTCGCACCGGCATCCGCCCCCCCTGTGGCTGCCAGCCCGGCGCCCGCGACCCAGACGCCGGCCGCCCAGACGCTCGCCGCCCAGACTCTGGCCGCCCAGACTCTGGCCGCCCAAACGCTGGCCGCCCAGAAGACGCCGGCAGCCCAGACGCCCGCCAGCCAAGGGGCCGCGAAACCGGCACCCAGCAAAACGCCGGGATAACCCTGTCCGGCAGCAGGGCAGGGTTATCGACCGCGCAGCCTTCAGAAGGGGGAAGCACCCGTGTCGGGACATTCCCGCGCGCGTGTGGCTTGCCATGGCCCTGCCAATATGAGATGAGCACTCACGGTCGTTGGTGCCGGGCGCATAGCTCAGTTGGTAGAGCAGCTGACTCTTAATCAGCGGGTCCAAGGTTCGAGTCCTTGTGCGCCCACCAATGTCCCCCTCGATCATCACTCCGACCGCCAGCCGCCCTTCCCGAGCGTATCCGAACGTCGACCGCGCTCGGATACGGTCGCCGAACTCCCGATCCAGCCGGCGGGTTGGCATCTTGCCTACCGTTCTTCGATGACCGCGGAAGCACCATGGATGGCGCAATAGCACTTGCATGCGGCAGCATTGCGCGGCTTTCGGCGGCAAAACTGCCCCCAGCGTTAGGTATCGCGAAACGTCTTGATGCAATAAGAGGGCTTGTTCAAAATCAAGCGGCGGGCACCTGAACTGTCCTGGCCCGACGGCGAAGGCAAGACAGCGATGGCATTGATGGATGTCGGATACCCCGTTCCCCATTGGAGTCCCGTGCGGATCACGGAGCGCGCGATCTATCCCCAAGGCACCGGACGGTTGCAATGAAAGTCGGCTATCGGCGGCTTTCGCGCGCGACGATCCTCGTTGTCGTGTCCCTTCTGAGCCAACCTCTGCTGGCAGAGGAACTTTCGGTACCCGGCAGCGGCAATCCCGAATATATGCTGACCATATTCGCCGGCGCGTTCAACAAGGTGCAGTCGGCCCACCGCGTGTCCGTTCCCCCCTCCACGGGCACCGCCGGCGCGATTCGCGATGTGGAAGCGGGGACAGCCAGTCTGGGCCGGGTCGGACGCAAGCTGAAGCCGGACGAACTGGCGCGCGGATTGGTGTACCTGCCGATCGGTCAGGATCCGGTCACCTTCGTGGCCGGCGCCGGCACGACCATTGCCGGCCTGACGGCGCGGCAGGCCGCCGATATCTATTCGGGAAAGATCACCAATTGGCAGGACCTCGGTGGCAAGCCGGGTCCGATCCGTGCCATCGGGCGAGAGGAAACCGACGCCTCCCGCACGGCCATCACCCGTGTCCTGAAAGAATTTCAGGGAATCTCATTGGCAGAGCAGGTCAAGGTCGTCCACCTGGACCCGCAGTTGATTGAGTTGCTGGATCGCTTTCCCGGCAGTCTCGGGTTCCTGAACCGATCCGCGTTATCCGCGGCCCGGACGAAGCTGGTCCACCTGACCCTCGATGGGGTGGCGGCCACGGCGGATGCGGTTGAACGCGGGCAATATCCGCTATGGCTCGAACTTGGGTTGATCTATCGGCTGGGCAATCTGACGCCGGCCGGGAAGGCTTTCATCGCGTTCATTCAATCTCCCGCGAGCATGCAGATCCGGGCCGATCTGGGTCTGCTGGTCGGGACGGCGCCAGCCCAGGCACGTTGATGGTCAAACCCGCGGCCAGACGCCAATGTAAACCGGATCGTTAATGTTATTCCGGGCCTCCATCACCTTGACCTTGGCGATCCTGTTCAGCCTATTGGTGGTCGGGGGCCAACTCGTATCGCACCGGCTGGCATCCGACGCGCTCGACGACGCGATTCACCTCCGCGAAATCGACAAGATCCGCACGCTCGGCAATGTCGTCAGTAAGATCATCGATCGCCAGTCCAAGCAGGCGCGCTTCATGGCCCGCCTGTTGGCCAACGATGACCACCTGGCAGAGGGAGTCCGCGCCAAGGACAGCCGGAGTACGGCCCGGTTGAAGGCCCTGCTCGACAGCGCGGTTCGGGTCGATGGCGTGGCGACGCTGGAAATCGTCAATACAGAGGAGGTCGTGATCTACCGGGCCCATGACCCTGATCGGTCTGGCGACCAGGCGTCCGATTGGGGGGTGGCGGAGGCGCTGACCGGCACCAGCATGATCGTCAGCATGCGAGAGCGCGGCAGGGTGGTGATCAAGGCCATCGAGCCGTTGACAATCGATGGTGCCGTCGTGGGCGCAATTTCGGTCGGTGTCGCCCTGGACCGACCGTTCATCTCGGAGTTGAGCCGGGTTGTCGGTGCGAGCCTGGCGCTTATGAGCCGCCGGGAGCAAATCGTTGCGAGTGATACGACATCGTCCACCACGCACGACATCGCGGCGGTAACCGAAGCGTTCCATGCAAAGATACCAGTCTATCGCAGCGATGACGCGTCTCGGCATACCAGTGTGTTCTTGCCGATTGTCATCGTCGATGAGGCCTATGTCATCCTCGCCGAAGTGGACAGCGCCGCGGCGTATCGATTGATCGATGACGGCACACGCCGGTCTGCCTTGATCGGTGGCGGCATTCTTCTGGGCAGCCTGCTGATCGGGCTTCTGGTGCTGCGGATGGCATTGGCCCCGCTGCGGCGCCTGCGCGAACGGGCCGAGCGGACGGCGGTCGCGCTGACCGGCGAATCCATTCAGGTGCGGGGTGATAATGAGGTCGCCGCGGTCGTCAATGTTCTCGATACCCTGACGGATCGTCTGGTTCGGCGAAACCACGAACTGGAGGAAGCCAAGATCCGCGCGGACGATGCGAATCAGGCAAAATCGCGCTTCCTATCAAACATGAGCCATGAGATTCGCACGCCGTTGAACGGCGTCCTGGGCGTCACCGAACTGCTCCACCGCACCAGGCTGGATCAGGAACAGACCCGTCTTGTCGAAGCGATCACATCCGCCGGCAGCACCTTGCTCGACCTCCTCGGCGATATTCTGGATCTGGCGAAGATCGAGGAAGGCGAAGTCACGCTTGAACAGGCCGATTTCGACGCCGGAAACCTGCTGAACGATATTGCCGGCGTCTACCGGGAGGTCTGTTCGGTGCGGGGCCTGTTGCTGGTGGCCGATCTGGCCGCCATGTCAGGGGTCCGCGTACGCGGCGATCAGACCCGGTTGCGGCAGGTGTTGTCCAACATGCTGGGCAATTCGATCAAATTCACGGAATCGGGGAAGGTGCGGCTGCTCGTGGATCCGCTGCCCGCGGTCGAGGGCGACCCAAGAGGCTGGTGGCGTTTCACCGTCGCGGATACCGGCATCGGAATTGCCCCAGACGTCATCGGCCGGGTGTTCGATCGGTTTTCCCAGGCCGACGCATCCACCACCCGACAATATGGCGGCAGTGGGCTGGGGCTGGCTATCAGCCGCTATCTGGTGGAGTTGATGGGAGGGCGCATCCAGGTCCACAGCGTGGTGGGGCAGGGCACGCGATTCTGGTTCGACCTGCCGTTCGATGGCGCATCGGCTCCGGAAACGCCGAAGCCAAAGGTCGGCCCCGCGGGGGTGTTGACCGGCGCCAGGATCCTTGTGGCGGAGGACAACGCCGTCAACCAACTGGTCGTCAAGGGTTTGCTCGCTCATCTTGGGGCCGAGGTGACCGTGGTCGACAACGGCGCGCAGGCCGTGGATCAGGTCATGCGGGGCAAGTTTGATCTGGTCCTGATGGACTGCAACATGCCGGTGTTGGATGGCTATGCGGCGACCCGTCAGATCCGCGACTGGGAACGGCGAGATTCAGGGCGCCCCGCCACGCCGATTATCGCGCTGACGGCAAACGCATTGGTCGGCGATCGGGAGGCATGTCTCGCGGCGGGCATGATCGACCACATCACAAAGCCGGTGACGGTGGCGCAATTGCTCTCGGTTTTGTCCCGTTACTATCCGACATCCGCCGGCGCGCCAGGCCCGCGACCGGAACCAGAACCAGATCCGGTCATTGCCACCCCGGACATACCGCTTCCGGTGTTCGACCCGGCGCTGATCAACGATCTGGCCGCGATGGACGACGGAGAGGTCTCCAGTTTCCCGGACCAGGTCATCGATCGCTTCGTGCAGGACTGCCGCGTCGCCATGAACGCGGTCGATATCGCGGCCCGGGAGTCCGATGCGGGATCGATGCTGTTCTGGCTGCACAAACTGAGAGGAGCGGCGGCGCAGATAGGTGCGATTGCCCTGTCCGGAGAGGCGCAGACGCAGGAACATGAGATCCGGACGGGCCTGCCGCTTCGCCCGAACGGCGCGGCCACGTTACGAGCGGCGTTCGCCCGGTTCGAAGCGGCGGTCGCTGAACACCGGCAGGGCGGCGGTTTCCGTTCGACTTGACCGACCGTGGTGCACATCCGCACCCAGGTTTGCCATTTGCGTCCCCGCCCCCCCTGTTGAGCGGCGTTTGCCGATTGCCGTCCACAAGCCAGTTGACGGGTGCCTTCTCCACTTGTCGCCCGCGCCGGTTCGGCACGACGGCAGGCGGGCGGTTGTCGGCCCGCCAACACGTCTGGCACCCGGTCGCCAAAACCCGTCCGACCGACACCTCTGATCGACACCGTCTGACCGACACCGTCTGACCGACACCGTCTGACCGACACCGTCCGACCGACATCGGAGCCGAGCGCCGCGGAAAGGTCGAAATCAGCCCTTGGGGGCGGGTTTCGCGGCGTAGGAACCACCGGCGGCACGCACTTCGGCGGCGGTTTTCGCACTGCGCAGGCGGGCCAGATGCAGCGCCTCTCCGTCCAGCATCTTCTTCGCGTTTTCCAGCACCTGTTCGGCGCGGTTCGCGGGGAACTTGACGGCGCCGTTCTCATCCATATGGATCAGTTCCCCGGGGGCCACATCCATACCGCCGACTGAAACCGGGACGTTGACAGCATGCACGGCCATCTCGCCGTGGCCCGCCGTCACGCCGCCCAGCAGCATCTGGAAGTCCAGCCGCCGCACCGCGTCCACGTCGCGTGACGGGCCGTTCGACAGCATACCGATGCAGCCGACGGCCTTCATCGACGTGACCATGATCTCCCCGGCCAGTCCTGCCTTGGCCATCAGTTCGGCGGGCCATTTCTGTTGGATGACCAGGATGGTTGGCTTCTTCATGGCGTCCAACGCGTCGACGACGTCCATGAAGGTCAGCCGCCCGGTGTAGTTGGGATCGGGCAGGCCATACACGCAGGTGACCGCATGGCCGACGATCGCGCCCATCTCCGGATAGATGCAGCGGATAGAGGTGTCCGTGTACCAGTTTTCCGTCCACGGATTGTACAGGCCGAGACAAAGCGGATTCTTCGGATAGGTCGCGACGACATTGGTGATCGTCGGCGTGTCGATCTTGCGCAACTCCGCGAGCACGTCGGTATTGGGGGCCTCGGCCATGATGCGTCATCCTTGTGAAAAAGACCGTTCCCGCGTGCGGGTCGGGTCAGACGTTTCCGCCCAACACATCCGCGAAGTGCCGTGTTCTGGCAAGGGCGCGCGGGGAGCCGCCGTGGGTCACGGCTGATCTCGGGCCTGTTGCATGGGCAACCAACTGAAACTTCGCCTTAACCTCTCCGGTGCTATGGCATTGAGGGAACCGATATGTGTTGGCGTGTTTCAACCGTATGCCAAGGCTGAGACCGCCATCGTGCACTCGGACAGAATGGGACCGAGCGGCTGACTGTTGCTGGGGCGGTGGGGACCAGGCGCGGGCTGGTGTGAACCGCGCCAGCCGACCGGCGGACGATCTATCCAATGCGGCACTCGCTTTTCAGAATGCGACCCTATCGGAGACGCAAATGGCCCGTGTGACGACGTCGCAGACCAGCGCGACAAAGACGGCTCCGACCAAGATGACGGCAGCCGCCGCCGTCGCCGCCTATGCGGCCAATCCGGCAATGACCCCGGTGACGATCTCTGACACGGCCGCCAATGTTCGGACCTATCTGGACAGTCTGCAAATCCTGGCCGTCGCGGGAAAGATCGCGTCCATTTCGCTCAGTGGCGCCGGGACGATGACGGTCACCGCAAGCCAGTTCGTCGCCAATCAGGCGGCGCTGACGCTCCTGACGACGACCGGGAGCCTGACCGTGACCGGAGTCATGGCGGCCAATGCGGTCGGTGTTCAGGGGTCCGCCCTGGTCAAGACCTTTACCATTACGGACAGTTCCGCGAATGTGTCCGCGGCGCTGGATGCGTTGAATGCCTGCACCAAACTGACGGTGGTCAGGCTGACCGACACGCGTCCGCTGACGATGACCCACAACCAGTTTCTGGCCAACAAAGCGATCCTCGGGAAGCTGCCGA
>CAMBXJ010000023.1 GCA_945871455.1 Asaia bogorensis | reverse complement strand
ATGATGCAGCCGATGGCGACGCCCCCGACCAGCAGCAGCAGCAGCAAGCGTTCAGCCATCATGTCGTGGTCGTTCCCTTTTTCTGCATCCCGGGCAATCGGGTCCGGACCGATCGATATCGTCGGCAAACAAGAATTCGTGTGCACGCTACGGACGAGTGCATCGGTCGGGACGAGGCGGCGTGCAGGACACAGGCCGTGCACCGTCCGGACGCACATTAGAGCATGATCACGCTGAGCGGAACGTAACAGCGTGTGAATCATGCGACCAAACAAGGAGCATGATCACGCTGAGCGGAACGTAACAGCGTGTGAATCATGCGACCAAACAAGGAGCATGATCACGCTGAGCGGAACGCTACAGCGTTGTGAATCATGCGACCAAACAAGGAGCATGATCACGCTGAGCGGAACGTAACCGCGTGTGAATCATGCGATTAAACAAAGAGCTAGAGCGGTTGGCTGTTTGCAGTCCGCGGGATCCCGCTCTGGAGCGGTTCCTGTCCGGCCGGAACCGCCCCTATGCGGGGATCGCCCGCCTTCCGGGATCGGTCGGATCGTCGCACGACCCGTCTGGTCAACCCTGACACCCGCTTGTAGCCTTCGCGGCGCATAGGGGGAGGACTCGCGATGCCGCGTTTCGCTGCAAATCTGTCGATGATGTTCAATGAGGTGGCGTTCCTCGACCGCTTCGCCGCGGCGCGCCAGGCCGGTTTCGAAGGGGTGGAATTTCTCTTTCCCTATGAATATCCCGCAGCGGAATTGCGCGCCCGGTTGGCCGGGGAGGGGCTGTCCCAGGCCCTGTTCAATATGCCGCCCGGCGATTGGGCAAATGGGGAGCGTGGGCTGGCCAGTCTGCCCGGCCGGCAGTCGGAGTTTCGGGAGGGTGTGAAGCGGGCGTTGGACTATGCGAACACGCTCGATTGCCGGCATGTCCATTGTATGGCCGGGATCGTGCCCCCCGACGTGTCCCTCGGGACCGCGGCCGCGACCTATGCCACCAATCTGGCCTGGGCAACCGAACAGGCCAAGCCGGCTGGGGTGAAGCTGGTGATCGAGCCGATCAACCATCGCGACATGCCCGGCTACTTCCTGAACACCCAGGCCCAGGGTGCCGCGGTGATCGATGCCATCGGTCGGGACCGGGTGGGGCTGCAATTCGACGTCTACCATGTGCAGATCACCGAGGGGGACATCACCAAGCGGCTGGAGAAATTCATGCCGGTGATCGCCCATATCCAGATCGCCGATGTCCCGGCGCGCAACGAGCCGGGAACCGGAGAGATCGGCTGGTCCTACGTCTTCCGCCGGATGGATGAACTCGGCTACCAGGGCTGGGTCGGCTGCGAGTATCGCCCCGCCGGGGACACGGTCGCCGGGCTGGGCTGGCGCCAGCGCTTTGCCGACTGATCGAGCTTTCGTCTGACCATTGACCGGCTGGCCATGCGCCAGCCGGTCAACCCTTCAAGCCACACCACGCGCGGGCCACCGACCGTCCGTCGCGATCGAACAGGGAGACCGGACCATGAAAATCGGATTTATCGGCCTTGGCATCATGGGGCGCCCGATGGCGCTCAATCTCAGGAATGCCGGCCACGACATCATCGTGCCGGAACGCTCCAGCCTGACCGACGAAATCCGCGCCGCGGCCGAGGTAGTCGCGGATGCCAAGTCGGTTGCCGCGAAGTCCGAGGTCGTCATCGTGATGGTGCCCGACACCCCCGATGTCGAGACCGTGCTGTTCGGCGCCGGCGGCGTGGCGGACGGGCTGAACAAGGGCGCCCTGGTCATCGACATGTCCTCGATCAGCCCAATCGCCACGAAGGACTTCGCCCGCCGGATCGCCGAGAAGGGCTGCGATTACCTGGATGCCCCGGTGTCGGGCGGCGAAGTCGGGGCCAAGCAGGCCACTCTGACCATCATGGTGGGCGGTCCGGATGCCGCCTTCGCGCGTGCCACGCCGCTGTTCGAGGCGATGGGCAAGAACATCACCCATGTCGGGTCGGAAAACGGCGCTGGGCAGACCTGCAAGGTCGCGAACCAGATCATCGTCGCGCTGAATCTTCAGGCGGTGTCGGAGGCTTTGGTGTTCGCGGCCAAGGCCGGCGCCGATCCGGCGAAAGTCCGCCAGGCGCTGATGGGCGGTTTCGCGTCGTCCCGGATCCTGGAAGTGCATGCCGAACGGATGCTGAATGGCACGTTCAACCCCGGCTTCCGGGTCCGTTTGCACCAGAAGGACCTGAATTTGGCGCTTTCGGCGGCAAAGGAGCTCAATCTGTCGCTGCCCAACACCGCCATTGCCCAGCAGATGTTCTCCATCGTGTCGGGACAGGGCGGCGGCGATCTGGACCACTCCGCGATGGTCCTGGCGATCGAACGCATGGGAGACGTTACTGTTCGCAATAAGAAGTAGATCGAAGTGTGACTGTTTGATGGGCTCGTCGGCGAGCAATCGGGCTTGAAATTGAGCGGATTCCTGCCATAAGCTGGAGTCCGCTCTGATTCTGAGAATCGTATCCGTGGCTCAGACTCGGCGCAGTCATCTAAACTGGTCGGCAACGGCCAGGGCTGGGGAGATTAGCCGGACATGTCGATGCGCTTCACCGAAATCGGCCAGCAATTGCGAGCCTATCGGCTTGAATCCGGCCTGCGGGCGGAGGAGATCGCGGCGCGTCTGGGTGTCTCGCGCGCGGCGCTCTATCGCTATGAAAAAGGCGAGGTCATCAAACTTGATACGATCAAGCGCCTGGCCGAACTGCTGAAGATTTCTCCATTGTCGTTGTTGGGAATCGGCGTCGAGTACTACAACCGCCCCATCGGCTATTTCGAGCGGATCCGCCAGGTCGAGGAAACCGCCGACCAGATCCTGCAACTGTTCGGGCCGATCTGCTATCTGACCACGTCCGACTCCTACGATGCCGTGCTCGGCGAAGCGTTCGACGAGGCCGCCGATCAGGCCGGCGCCGAACGCATGGCGATGCGCAGCATGGCGGAGCAGGTGTTGGGGATTCTCTCGGCCCGCAAGCGCATGTATGCGATGCGTCGTCCCGGCATTATCGCCATGGTCTCCCTGCCGGCTGTGCAGCGGCTGCTGGAAACCGGTGTTGCCGGCGGCATGAACCTGTCGGACCGAAGCCGTCGTATGTGCCGCGACGTGGCCGTCTCCGAAATCGAAAACATGGCCACCCTGATGGAAACCGAGCCCATGGGGCTACAATTCGGTCTCCTTGTTGGCGCCGCACCCAGCGCGGCGTTCAAAATTCTGCGGGCGCGGGATCGGGTCAGTCTGGCCATCAACCCGTTTCGCCCGGATACCCATCCCAGCGCCCATACCGGAGTGGCGATGATCACCGGCGCCGATGAGGCCATCGCCGCGCACCAACGAGTCGCGGAAGCCAGTTGGCGCGAAGCCATCAAGGGCCCGGCCGGTGGCGCGCGTCTGCGGCAACTGCTGAACGCCACCACGTCAGTTGCGTGATCCGTAAAATTCGCGCTGAGTCGCTGGGGTAAGCCACTCTAAACCTTCGCCCCCACGCCGTCGCCCGGATTTCTCTCTTGCGCCCGTCGCCACAGGTTGCCCGCGACTACGCAACGCGCGACGATGCCCGCGACAACGCAAGAGGACGGCATGACCTGGCGAATCGGCATCGATATCGGCGGCACATTCACTGATGTCGCACTGGTTCAGGAAGAAACCGGCCGGATCGGCATCGCCAAGGTGCTGACGACGCCGCGCGATTTCGGCCAGGGCGTGATCGAGGGGATCACCAAGGGCCTGCAACAGAACGCGATCGCGGCCGCCGATGTTTCGCTGCTGTCGCATGCCACGACCGTCGTCACCAATGCCCTGCTGGAAAAAAAAGGTGCGCGCGCCGGGTTCATCGCCACCCGGGGCTTCCGCGACATCCTGGAACTGCGCCGGTCGTCTCGCCCGGATCTGTACGACCTGTTCCAGGACGGGCCAGGCGTCCTGATCCCGCGCCGGCACCGGTTCGAGATAACGGAGCGGATCGATGCCCAGGGTGAGGTCGTCACGCCGTTGGACGAGGACGAAATTCCCGCCCTGATCGACGCCATCCGCGCCGCCGGTTTGCAAACCATCGCGGTGTCCTTCCTGTTCTCCTTCCTGAACGACACCCACGAACGCAAGGTCGGGGCGGCGCTGCGTGCGGCTTTGCCCGACGTCACGGTGTTCCTGTCGTGCGAGGTTCTACCCGAAATCCGCGAATTCGAACGCGCCAGCACGACCGCGGTTTGCGCCTATGTCGGGCCATTGCTGGCCGGGTATCTCCAACGCCTCTCGCAGGCCACCACGGCGCTCGGTCTGCCGACCCTGTATGTGATGGGGTCGTCCGGCGGCGTGTTCGACATTGCCGAAGGCTTGCGCATGCCGGCGATGGCGGTCGAATCCGGCCCCGCGGCAGGGGTCATCGCGGCGGCATTGGCCGGGCGGCAGTTGGGTCGGCCAGACCTGATCTCCTTCGACATGGGCGGCACCACCGCCAAGGCCAGCGTGATCGTCAACCATGAGGTCGCCGTTACCGCGGAATACGAGGTCGGCGGCGCCGCCAATTCCAAACGCTGGATGCATGGCACCGGTCATCCGATCCGCGTTCCCGTGATCGATCTGGCCGAGGTCAGCGCCGGGGGTGGGTCGATCGCTTGGATGGACCCGGGTGGATCGTTGAAGGTCGGCCCGCACAGCGCCGGAGCCGATCCCGGACCCGCCTGCTATGGCGGCGGCGGCACGCGCCCCACCGTCACCGATGCCAATGTCATCCTGGGTCTGCTGGACCGGGAATCGCTTCTCGGCGGTGGGCTGCCGATCGATCTGGCCGCCGCCGAACGCGCCATCAAGCAGGATGTGGCGGACCCGTTCGGACTGACGATCGCGGATGCGGCCGCCCGCATCGTGCAGGTCGTCAACAGCAACATGGCTCAGGCGCTGCGGATCGTCTCGGTCGAGCGCGGTCACGATCCACGCGAATTCAGCCTGATCGCGTTTGGCGGTGCCGGCCCCGTGCACGCGGTGGCCCTGGCCGAGGAACTCATGATCCCCGAGGTCATCATCCCACCCGCCCCCGGCGCCTTCTCCGCGCTGGGCCTGGTGGCGACGGATCTGAAGCGGGATTACTCGCGCACCCTGTATGCCGATCTGGCAACCGTGGCGGCGGAGCGGGTGGCGGATGCCTTCGCCGCGATGGAGTCGGCGGGGACCGCGATGCTGGAGGCCTCTCAGGTCCCCGATGCGCGACGGGCGCTGCTGCGGCAGGCCGATGTGCGGTATCGGCGCCAGGCCTATGAGCTGACCATTCCCATGGAAGCGGGCGCCATCACGCGGGACACGCTGGATGCACTGGCGGCGTTGTTTCATGCGCGCCATGAGCAGACCTACGGTCATGCGAACACGGCGGAACCTGTGCAGTTGGTGAACCTGCGGCTGACGGCGCTGGGGCGGCTGCCGGACCTGAAACTAGCGCAGCGCGCCGATCCCGCCTCGGCGCGGGTGCGCCACCGGGATGTGTGGTTTCCCGATGTCGGTTTCGTCGGCACGGCCGTGCATTGGCGGAATGGTCTGACACCGGGCACGGAACTGCGCGGCCCGGCGATCATCGAGGCGCTGGATTCGACGACTGTGTTGCCGCCCGGGTGGCGCGCTCTGGTCGATGAGATGGGCTATCTGCGGTTGACCAGGGTCTGACGGCGGGGGAAGGCCCGGGCGCGCCCCAAAGCGCCCTGATCCTGGCCGGGACCGCCGCAACCGGGCGACGCCCTGCCTCCATCGACAAGCCGCACCACTCCGTCCATACCCCGATCTCGCCATGAACGACCTGCTCCGCATCCTGACCCTGTCCCGCGGGCGCGCGCCCTGGTTGCTCGCCGGCATCGGCGTGTCGCTGGCCGCGCTGGGGAGCGCCATCGCACTGATGACCCTGGCGGGAGCCACTCTGGCCGCCGCCATCGCCGCTGGCACCGTGGTGGGGGTGATCGCCCTGCGCGGATTAGGCATCGCCCGGGTCGTTCTGCGCTATCTGGAGCGGCTGGTGACCCATGCCGCCATGTTTCGGGCTCTCACCGATCTACGGGTCTGGTTCTTCCGCCGTCTGGCCCACGGGTCCGCCGGAGGACTTGGGTTCCGCCAGGCCGGTGACATGCTGGCCAGGCTGGTGGGCGATGTCGAAGCCCTGGACGGGGTGTATCTGCGGATTCTGCTGCCTCTGGCCGGCGCGGTCCTGCTGCTGCCGGTGCTGGTGATCCTGATCGGCACCGAAGCCCCGGAGCTGGCGGCCATGATCGGCGTCCTGTTCGTGATCGCCGCCTTCCTGCTGCCGCTCTGGGCGGCCCGCGCATCCGCCGCGGCCGGTAGCCGGCTGGCGGATGCGGCCGGAGGACTGCGGATCGCCACCGCCGACGCGCTGACCGGGCTGCGGGAAGTGCGCGCCTTCAACGCCGAGGGACGGATGCTGGCGGCGGTGCAGGCCAGGGAGGCCGCCTTGCTCGCGGCCCAACATGCCATCGCATCCCGCGGTGCCCTGGCCGGGGCGGTCGCCTTCCTCTGTGCCCAGGCTGCGATCCTGTGCGTTCTGCTGGCCGCGGGGACCAACCCGGTCGCGGCCGTCGCGGCGGCCTTTCTGGTTATCGCGGCGTTTGAGGCGGTGGCCGGGCTGGCCCGCGCCGGCGTCCTGGCAGGACATGCCACCGCCGCCGCTCGGCGCGTGTTGCAGGCCGCCGATCAGGCCCCGGCGGTCATGGATCCCAGCCAGCCGGCATCGATGCCGAACCAAATCCCGTCGCATATCCCGCCGCATATCCCGTCGCATATCCCGAGGGGCAGCCTGCTTCGCTTCGAAGCGGTGCAATTCGCCTGGTCAACGGATCGGCCACTGGTTCTCGATGGGCTGACGCTCGATGTTCCCCAGGGCGCGCGAGTCGCGCTGCTGGGCCCGTCCGGTAGCGGCAAATCGACCCTGGCTGCGCTGGCGTTGAAGGTCGTCGCACCCCGGGCCGGACGCATCCTGCTGGGCGGCATCGATATCGCCACCCTGCCGGCGGCGGGCGTGCGGGAACGGATCGGTTGGCTCAGCCAGGCGACGCATCTGTTCGATGACACGATCCGCGCCAATCTGCGTCTCGCGCGACCCGGTGCGGATGATGCCGCGTTGTGGGCCAGTCTGGATGCGGCGCGGATCGGCGATGTCGTGCGTGCGCTGCCCGACGGGCTGGATACCTGGGTGGGCGAGGGCGGGGCTCGCTTTTCTGGCGGCCAGGGGCGACGACTGGCGTTGGCGCGGGCGCTGCTGTCGCCCGCCCAGGTGCTGATCCTGGACGAGCCGTGCGCCGGACTGGATGCGGAGACGGAACGCGCGTTCCTGGCGACGTTGAACGACGTGGCGGAAGGGCGCGCGATCGTCCTGATCGCCCATCGGCTGACCGGGCTGGAGCGGCTGGATCGGATCTACCGGCTGTCAGGAGGCAAGGCGCTGGCGGCGGCTGGGTAACGCGGCTCGCACAGCGGCTTTACCCCGCAAGCCCCGCGCTTACCCCACACCGTCGATAGCGCAACGCCCGCCGGCCCTGTAGTCTGCCCTCGAATCTACGGAGGGACTCGGGTATGCGTCGCGTTGCGATCCTGTTGTTGCTACTGACCGGCATGGTCTCCACCGGCTGGGCCGACCAAGCACCTCGGAAATACGTGATCTTTTTCCAGGAATGGTCTGCTGATATGGACGGATCGGCCGAGGAAATCATCGCCCAGCTTGCCAAGATGGCAAAATCCGAGCCGGGCACCTTGGAAGTGATCGGTTTCGCCGATCCGACCGGGTCCAAGAAAGCCAACCTTCTGGTCTCGGAACTGCGTGCTCAACGGGTTGTCGATCTCCTGATGGACTCTGGCGTCGCCCCGGGCCGTCTGAAGTTACTCGGCAAGGGATCGGTGAAGTTCGCCATTTCGTCACAGGAAGCGCGTCGCGTTGAGATCAGCTTCCACAAGCGCTGATACCGCGTTCATGCCGCAACCCGGCGCAATGGATCCCATTGGCGGCGATCCCGCGAGCGTGCTGCATCGCGTCTTCGGCTTCCCCGGGTTTCGCGGGCAGCAGGAGGCCGCCGTGCGCCATGTGGTTGCGGGAGGCGATGCCCTGGTACTGATGCCGACCGGCGGCGGCAAAAGCATCTGTTACCAGGTACCCGCGCTGTGCCGGCCGGGCATGGCGGTGATCGTATCGCCCCTGATTGCCCTGATGGACGACCAGGTCGCCGCCTTGCGCCAGGTTGGCGTCAATGCCGGCGCCCTGCATTCGGAACTGGACCCGGCGGAAGCAAGGTCCGTCACCCGCGATCTGCTGGAGCAGCAACTGGACCTGCTCTATGTCTCCCCTGAACGACTCCTTGGCAACGGCACGATCGACCGATTGTCGCGGTTGAATCTGTCGCTGATCGCGATCGATGAAGCCCATTGCGTGTCCCAATGGGGGCACGAATTCCGTCCGGAATTCCGCGAACTGGCCCGCCTGCCGGACCTGTTCCCCGGCGTGCCGCGGATCGCGCTGACCGCCACCGCCGATTCCCGCACCCGCCGCGACATCCTCGCCGCCTTGCGCATGGAACAGGCCGAGGTCTTCGTTTCCAGCTTTCACCGCCCCAACCTGCATCTGGCCGCCGAACCCAAGGTCGGCGAGTCCGCCCAGTTGCTGGACTTCCTGGCGCGGCACAAAAAGGAATGCGGCATCGTCTATTGCGGCAGCCGCGCCAAGACCGAACGTGTCGCCGCGCGACTGCGAGAGAAAGGCTATGCCTCGGTGGCCTTCCATGCCGGTTTGGACCCGCGGGAAAAGCGCGAGTCGCTGACCCGGTTCCGCTCTGGCGAACCCCTGGTCGTGGTTGCCACCATCGCGTTCGGCATGGGGATAGATCGCCCGGATGTGCGCTTTGTCGTGCATCTGGACATGCCGGACAGCCCTGAAGCCTATTACCAGCAGATCGGCCGAGCGGGGCGGGACGGGGACCCGTCCGAGACGTTGCTGCTGTTCGGTGGCCAGGATATCGCCCAGGCACGCCATTGGCTGGCGCAATCCTCGGCGCCCGAGGCGCAGATACGGGTGATGCGCGCCAAGCTGGAAGAAATCGTCGCGCTGACCGAGGCGGTGACCTGTCGCACCCGCACCCTGCTGGCCTGTTTCGGAGAGACGATGGCCACCGATTGCGGCCATTGCGACAACTGCGACCATCCGCCGGTGACCGCCGATGCGACCGTGGATGCGCAGAAAGTGCTCTCGGCGATCTACCGCACCAGCCAGATCTTCGGGATGATCCACATCATCGCCGTGTTGCGTGGCGAAAAGACCGAGATGGTGCTGCGCCACAACCATGATCGTCTGCCCACGTTCGGCGTCGGTGCCGATCGTCCGGCGCAGTACTGGCGCGGCCTGATCCGGCAGTTGATCGCGATCCGCGCGGTCGATGTCGACACCGCCGGCCATGGTGGATTGTTCCTGAATCAGGACGAAGCCCGCCCGATCCTGCGCGCCGAAACCCGGGTCATCCTGCGCCAGGACGCGCCCGCCCGCTCGGCCGCGCGGGACCGGTCGGAACGCCGGCAGACAAGTTCCG
Source organism: Asaia bogorensis (assembly GCA_945871455.1). Taxonomy (GTDB): domain Bacteria; phylum Pseudomonadota; class Alphaproteobacteria; order Acetobacterales; family Acetobacteraceae; genus Rhodopila. The sequence continues at coordinate 9,096 of CAMBXJ010000023.1, read as the reverse complement.
CCCCCGCCCCTGTCAGCCGCCCCGGGTCCGAGGGATTGTTCGAGGCCCTGCGCGCCTGGCGCTCGGCCGAGGCCAAGACGCAATCCGTGCCGCCCTATGTGATCTTCCATGACACGGTGCTGCGGGAAGTCGCGGCGGTCCGCCCCTCCTCGCTCGACGAATTGGGGGAGATCAAGGGTGTCGGCGCATCGAAGCTGCAACGATATGGCGATGGCGTGCTGAACGTGATACGGGCGGATAGCGGTCCAGCGTAGGTGTGCTGGGCGATGCGCGAAGCTGGCTGGGTGGCGACGGCTCGTCGTCATGGAAGACTACGACCAAGGTGCGTTTTTCCAGAAGCGTCCTGCCGCCGGAATGGACGGGCGGCCGCTTACAGCATCGCGCCACGCCACCACGCGGCGTGCCGGTCCTGGTCCCCTTACCGCGTTATACCAACCGGCCGAAGCAATAACCCACCGGACAGCAACTCCGTCATGGCGGCCCCACGGGTCAAGCCCGAGGGCAGGCTCCGGGTCGCCATCCACGACTTTTGGGGTTGCAGCCTGTGAAAGTCGTGGATGCCGGCCTGCGCCGGCATGACGGGGTGGTGCTGATTGGAGAGTCAATCTTCCGGCCGCTTGGTATTACCCTCATAGACGCCCAACCGCCCGGGGGATCGCGGTCGCCAAGCGATCGTGCGACGACGCGGAGATGGACGAGCGACAGGGAGACCAATGGAAATGATCCGTGAGGAGCTGATTTTCGTCGCCACCTGCGATATCGCTGGCCAGGTCCGGGGCAAGGGCTTCCCTGCCTCGGAATTGCCCGGTCGTCAGGACAGCGGGGTTGGCTGGACCCACAGCAACCTGATGCAGACCGCGTTCGGACCGATCCTGGACACCCCGTTCGGCACGGGCGGCGACCTGATGATCGTTCCCGATCCATCCGCTCGGGCTCGGGTCGATTTCGAGGACGGATCGGCACCCGAACATTTCATCCTGGGCGATATCCGCAACACCGATGCCTCGCCGTGGGAATGCTGCCCGCGCGATTTCCTCCGCCGAGCCATCGCCGACCTGGATGCGGCGGCGGGCCTGCATGTGTTGGCGGCGTTCGAGCAGGAATTCGTCTATACGGGGGTCCCCGATCGTCCAGGTCACGCCTACAGCCTGGGTGCCTTCCGCCAGCAGGGCCGGTTTGGGGAAACCCTGGTGGCGGCGCTGCGCGGTGCCGGGCTGACGCCAGATACGTTTCTGGCCGAGTATGGCAACCGTCAATACGAAATCACCATCCGCCCATCCACCGCGCTGATCGCCGCCGACCAGGGTGTGATCACCCGAGAACTCGCCCGTGCCACCGCGCATCGTCTTGGCCACCGGGCCGTGTTTTCTCCCATGCCCGTGCCCGATGGCGTCGGCAACGGGGTGCATATCCATTTCAGCCTTTGGGACGCGGCTGGTGGTCCCTGTACCCACGACGCCGCCGATCCGATGGGCCTGAGCAATGCCGCGAGACATTTCAGCGCCGGCGTGCTGCACCACTTGCCGTCGATTTGCGCCGTGACCGCGCCTTCGCCGGTGTCCTATCTGCGCCTGACGCCCAACCGCTGGGCGCCGACGGCGGTCGATCTGGTTCGTCAGGATCGTGGCGCGGCGTTGCGCATCTGTCCGGTGTTCGCCACATCGGACCCAGAGCAGGTCGCCCGCCGCTTCAATGTGGAATTCCGGGTCGCCGATGCCGCCGCCAGCCCCTACCTGGCATTGGGTGCCATATTGTTCGCCGGTGCGGACGGCATCCGACGCGGTCTGATGCTGCCGAAACCGGGCCAACAAGCGGCTTCCCTGCCGGCATCCCTGGGGGTTGCCCTGGATCTGATGCAGGGCAGCGCGGCCGTGCAATCCTGGTTCGGCCCCACTTTCCTGGACGCCTATCTGCGCCACAAGCGATCGGAAATCGGTTACGTTGCCGGCCTGTCGGTGCCCGATCTCTGTGCCCGCTACGCTGACGTGTATTGACGTCCGTGGTTGGGTCCGAACCGTCGCCGATCGGTGGTCACAAACCTGCGTTGACCATCGCGGCCCCAGCGGCGAGCGCCCGCAACTTCCCCTCCGCCGCTCGGCGAGACAGCGGCATCATCCCGCAATCGGTGCAGGCGAACAGGTGGCCGGGCTCGACGTGGTGCAACGCGGCGCGCAATCGTCCCGCGACAATCTCGGCGCTCTCGACCGTTTCGTTTCCAGTATCCACGACACCCAGCAACACATCCTTGCCGCGCAATGCCCCGATTACCGCGACATCGACGCCGCTCGCGGCGGTTTCGATCGAAACCTGATCGATCGATGACGTCGCCAGCAACGGCAATGTGTGTTCGTAATGGCTCCAGTCCTTGTTGCCGGACTTCCATCGCTTCACGTCTGGCGTCCCATAGCCGTAACAGATATGCACCGCCTTCGTGACGGTTACCCCCCGGGCGGCGCGTTCCAGCGCGGCAATGCCCCAGTCCTTTACTTTATCGACATAGACGTTGAAGCAGGGCTCGTCGAACTGGATCGTCGAGGCCCCGGCTTCCACCAGCGCCAGCGCTTCCAGGTTCAGCAACTCGGCGAAACGCAACGCGAGCTGTTCCTCGCTGCGCCCGCCGATCGTGTCGATCAGGCTGTCGACGATGGTCATCGGGCCGGGCAGGGTGACCTTGATGGGTTTGGTCGTCAGGGCACGGGTCGCGCGCAAGGCGTCGGTGAAGATCGGCCCGCGCCATTCGGGCCCACCCACCAAACGAGCGGCGGAGATTTCCTTGTGATACCGCTGCGCGCGCTGCGGGCGCTTGCCCAGATTGATCGTGTCGATGCCTTCCAGCCCCTCCAGGAAACCCCAGATATAGTGGCGGCGCCGCTGCTCCCCGTCGGTGACGGCGTCGATGCCGGCCTTTTCCTGGGCATCGATCCACAGCCGCACGGCATCTTCCTGGCCTTCCGCGAGCGATTCCCCCTGTAGTTGCCAGGATGCAAACATTTCGGCGGGGCCGCACAGCCAGGATGGTCTCGGCAGGCTGCCGACGATGGTGGCTCGCACACCGTTCCGTTGTACTTCGGTCATAGGAAGTCCTCCCGCGCTGACGCCGTCGGCCCGTTCGGAACCGGCTGCTCCTCACGATCATGCGGCCACTGGTAGCGTCCGACAACCGGCCCGGCCCTCCAGGTTAACGGTTGCCCTTTATTTGCAGGCGGCGGAGGATGGGGGAGGCAGCAACCAGTCTCGGGGAGATTTCGGACCATGGCGATATCGGGAAAGGTCGCGGTGATCACGGGCGCGTTTGCCCTTGCCCTGATGGCCTCGCCGCTCTTGGTTGCTCCGGCACACGGGCAGCTTCTGGACCAGTTGAAGGGCGCGACCGGAGGCGGGGCACTGGGCGGAATGGCGGGCCTTGGTGTGCCATCCGTCGGGCAGGCGCCGCCTTCGAATATCTCCGGACTTCTGACCTATTGCATCAAGAACAAATACCTGGGCGGCAACAGCGGTGCGGCTGGTGTTTCGAGTTCTCTGATGAAGAATTTGACTGGGTCGAACAAGCCTCCGGCTGACAACGGATACAAGGCAGGCGCCAACGGGTTGCTCGATCTGGGTGGCGGCAAGAGCTACAATCTGGCCGGTGGTGGCGGTGGCGGCGTTGGCGACGGTCTGCAACAGCAGGCCACCAACAAGGTGTGTGACCTGGTGCTGAGTCGGGCGAAATCGATGTTCTAGGAGAACGGTGAAGGAATTCGGTGTAGTCGTAACGAAGGGGGGAGTATGAAGGATCTGACGGATCGTGAACTTCTGGACGCGATCGACCGCGCAATGCGGATCGTGGTGGCGCGCTTTCAGGCGCAGCGCGACGCATCTGACGTCGCCAGTATGGAGCCGAGACCAGCCGCCCACGAGCCAGAGGCAGCAGCCGCATCCCGTGCCTCTTCGCGTCCAATCTCGATGACATGAACGACCAGGATGTCATTCCCGTGATTTTGACACCGATTCAATCCGGGGTCCGAGGTTGAGGGACTGACCTCATTCCACTCCGAGGAGCATCTGCCGCTCGTTCGGGTCAGTGATCGTGACGAGCAACGCCTGCCTGGCCCGTAAGGCCTCTCCGACAACTACCAGCCATGCTGGATCGTCCAGAATAGCGGCTTGGTCGTAGTTATTGCCTCGGGGTGCCCCGTATGCTGTCAGCGTATGAGCGAGGTCGTTCAGAATCCGAAATTCATGTTCGGCCAGCCAGCCTTTCGCCCGCACGCCCTCAAGTTGGTCGTCTGCCGGAAACGAACAAACGAACTCAATGTATGACCAGTGTGGATTCGTATTCTCCCGGTCGAGCCATGTGCGGCGCTGCAGGCCGATATCGGAAATTTCCTGAACGCTCGCAAACCACCAGCGCCTGAGGTTTCCGGCAAGTGCTTCGTCGGTGCTGTCCGCTTCCGTGGCCATACCCTGTCCCAGTCACCCCCCATTGCAGAGGCATCGCGCCCCATCGGCCTTTATGCGGCTGTCATCGTTCGAATGTTCAGCCCCGCCGAACCATGAACCGGCTGCATCAGCCCTAGCATGCCAACGGTCCGGACAATGGACCAATCCCACGCCATGCCTCAGGTCCATTAAACCCGCTCAAACATCCCGCATCGACAACAATTCCAGCCCCGCCTCCGACGCCGCCATCAACGGCGCCAGCTCCGCTCGGCGTGGGTCGGCCCGATACGCCTCAAACGCGGCGGAGGACGGAAACCACACCAGATGCACCTCCGTCCCACCGTCATCGCTACGCAGCCGTCGTTGCAGCACCCCGCCATGCTCGCCCAGAAGAGGCAACACACGGTCTTCATAGGCGTTGAACGACTCGATCCCGTGCGGCGGGATGTGCGCGATCAGGACAAACAGCAGACCCTCGCTCACCCCGCCCCCAACGCCCCGCGCAGATCCTGCACCACCTTGTCGGCGGACCGCTTGCGCCAGCGGACGCGTTGGCCGATCGGGGTGTTCTCCACCTCCGGAAACACTTTCAGCGCAACGAACACCGGCCCTGGCGCCCGCAGGATACCGGGCAGTTGCTGGCTGAAATCGTCCAGTTCGGAGATATTGACCGCCCGCGGATAGCCCGACGACCGCGCGATCCCGGCATAGTCGATATTCTTCGAATTCGGCACCGGTTGCCCGCCGGTCGTCGCATAGACCTCATTATCCAGGATGAAGTGGTAGAAATTAGCCGGCGCCTGTTCGGCGATGGTCGGCAACTGACCCAGCGACATCAGGATATCGCCCTCGGAATCAAACAGTACCACGCGCTTGTTCGGCTGGGCCAAAGCCAGTCCCAGCCCGAACCCGGCATGACCGCCCATCGCGGGATCGCCCAACGGAATATCCATCACCCCATCGCTGATCTCGGTCCAATGCCGCCCGCCGCGGCCGGAGATCACGATCGCGTCACCCCGATGCTGGGCGAACACCTTCAACAGATCGGCTGTGTGCATCATGGAAGGAGCCTCCTACCGGTTGAAGCCGTGATATTCGTCGCCCACCAGCACGACGACGGGTTTGCGGGTGCGCTCCGCCTCCTGGAAGGCGGTGGTGATGCGGTCGGAATCGCCGTCGTTCTCGACCAGATAGAAGCTGATGTTGAACGCCATCAGGAACCGCTCGGTGTAGGTCGCGGCGGTGTCGGTGTTCACGCCGTGGCGGGTGTAGCCGCGATAGCCGACCATCAGCACGATCGGGACATTCAAACCCATCAGCCAGCCGCGGATGGAATCGCCCGATTCCAGCATCCCGGTGTTCTGGATCAGCATCATCGGCTTCCGCCCGCCGGCATACAGCCCCGCGGCGATGGAGCAGCCATGCCCTTCCCGCGTCACCCCGACCAGGCGCAGATCGGGGTCGGCCTTCATCAGCAGGAACAGCCAGTTGGTCTCGCTGTCCGGCAGCCACACGATATCGGTGACACTGTTCTGCTTCATCTGGCGCATCACGGTTTCAGGACTGAGCGAAGCTGCCTCGGCCATGGATCGTCTCCCCACCCATCATCGCCGGCCCCGTTTGTCGGCCGGCCTGTCCCTGGCTAACATGGCGGCGGCAAAAGGGGAAACCGCCCGTTTTCCCAGGGGAGACACACCAATGAGCCTGACCTTCAAAGCCGGCGACATGACGGTTCACCGGATCATCGAGATGGAGTGCGGCTTCACCCCCGCGCTGGAATTCCTGCCCACCTTGACCAAGGAGCAGTTGGACGAAAACCGGTCCTGGATGGCGCCGGCGGCACTGGATGCCAATGACAACATCGTGCTGTGCTTCCAGTCCTATGTCGTGCAGACCGGCAAGCACAACATCCTGATCGACAGCTGCGTCGGCAACGACAAGGACCGCTCCGCTCGGCCGCTGTGGCACAAGAAGAAGGACGACGCGTTCATGTCGGGCCTGAAGCGCGCCGGGATGACGCCGAACGATATCGACTTCGTGATGTGCACCCATCTGCATGTCGATCATGTCGGCTGGAACACCAAGATGGAGAACGGCCGCTGGGTGCCGACCTTCCCCAAAGCGCGCTATCTGTTCGCCAAGACCGAGCTGGAGTACTGGCTGGCCGAGAACGCCAAGACCGAAATCGCGCCGATCGCCGACAGCGTGATCCCGATCGTCGAGGCCAAAGCGTGCGACATCGTCACCTCCGACTACGCGCTGAACGACCTGGTGTCGCTGATCCCGACCCCGGGCCACACGATTGACCACTATGCGGTGCAGATCGGCAAGGGCGGCAAGGACGCGGTGTTTACCGGCGATCTGATCCATACGCCGTTGCAGGCGCGCTATCCGGAACTGACGATGCGGGTGGACTACGACGGTGCCCAGGGTGCGGCCACGCGTCGGAAATTCCTGGAAACCTACTGCGACACCAACACGGTTTGCTGCTTCGCGCATTTCCCGTCCCCATCCAAGGGCCTGGTGAAGCGCTGGGGCAACGGCTTCCGTTGCGAGTATATTGAAGGCTGAGCAACACAAAACGGCCGGCGCCGCAATCTGGCGTCGGCCGTCATTGCGTGGGCCGTGATGCCACGCGGCCGGGATCACCCGCCGCGCGGTCGCAATGGCTCAGGCTGCCTGGGCGGTGGCCGGTTCCGTCCCATAGGCGGTCCGTTTGTTCCAGGCATCGACATACTGCGCGATGGACAGGGTCCAGCCGTTCTCCATGTTCTCATCGAGGTATTCGAACAGGATGCCGTCCGGCGCGGTCATGGACAGGATGATCGTGCCGCCATCCTCCCCACCGCATTCGATGTGCGGCAGCGCGTCGGGGGCCGCGAGCGCGTAATCGCCTTTCTTGCGTGAGATGGCTTTGGTGGTGCCATCCGGTTGCTGTTCCAGAAGATGCTGCTCGCCTTCCAGCACCAATGTCAGGGTGGAGGCGACGTGGCGATGCCGCCGGCAATGGCCGCGCCCCTTGGCGTAACGCAGGATCATGTCCAGCCGCCCGGTTTCCAGGTCGTAGCCGAGCAGACTGTATTCGAAGTCGATTTTGAATTCCTTGCAGTCCGGGTCGGTGACGCGGCGCCATTCGACCGCGCTGGGATCGAAACTTTCGGAGATTCTTGGCATCGGGTTCCTCATGATTCGGCTAGTGGGTTGAAAACTACCAAGTCTGTCGCGGTCTCGGCAATGCACCGCATCCGCCACGCATGACACAGACAAGGCATGCCATGTCGCCGGGGGGAACGGAGCGGCGGCTAATGCAACGCCGCGGCCCCTGCCACCGGCAGCCCCATCGGGCCAACCCGCCGAACCGCGAGCAACCGACGCGCATCCGCATCCCGCCCGGCGGCCAGATAGGCCTTCAGCAGCGTGAATTCGAACAAATCCGTCTGCGCCAAACTTCCGGCCGCCCGGTCCCGGTCGCCCAGCACTGCCTCGATGGCATCGATGCACGCGGCATAATCCCCTTGCCGGAACGCCGCGAAGGCCCGCGCCACGGTGGGCACGACCGAACCGGAGGGGTATCGGCCCTCGGCGGCGAGTTCCTCCATCCGTTGCACGCGCTCCGTCAGCGAGTCCGCATCGCCGGACGCGGCTTCCGCCATCGCGATGTGCCAATCGACGAACGCCATGCCGGGACGGGGGAAATGCTGGTGCGCGAAATCCCGCATGATCCGCCAATCGTCCGAAGCCGCGGGGAAACCGGCGAGTTCCGCGCGCCACAGGAACGCCGTACTGTCCATCAGGGTGAAGAACGGCGGCATAACGCTCGCGCCGGGGGCGACGATCTGCCGGAAAACCCCGTAGGCCGCGTCGCCATCGCCCGCCTGCAACGCGCACAGCGCCAGATGCCAATTGATATGCCCGTGCATCAGCCCGTCGCGGGGATAATCCGGCAGCCAGGTTTCCATGAAAGTCCGCGCCGCCGCCTGATGCCCATCCTCGTAACAGATATGTGCCAGCGTATGCGCCCCGATGGCATTGGCCGGATGTTCCTCCATCGAACGCTCAATCATCGTCCGGGCGCGCACGTGCTGCCCGGTTTCGGCCAGAGCGAAGGCATGGTTGGGGGCGAACCACCAATCGTCGCCATAATGCGGCGCCAACCCCTCTGCCAAAGCCAACTGTTCCTGCTTCAACGTCGTTCGGCCCGACGTGCCGATCAGCCCCAAAGGGCTGGACGACGTGCTGTACACCAGCGCGTCCAGCGGCCATTCCCGCAGATGCACATACAAGGCATCCAGCGCGGCGGCGGACTGGCCATTCAGCACCATGCCGAAGAAGGCGACATGGCTGGCCTCACGTGCCGTCAGCCCGCCGGTCAACGCCTGGGCCGCGGCGATCGAGGCGCGAGCGCTCGGCATGTCCGCCTGCATCGCCGCCGCCCGAGCCTTGGCGACATGCGCGAGCGCGAAGGTGGGGTCGGCGGCGATGGCCCGGTCGAACGCTTCCAAAGCGCCGGGATACATCGTCAGCAGCAGTTCGATCCCCGCGCGGTATGCGTCCAGCGCGGCCGGTGACGCGGTGGACACCGCCAAGCCGTACCGGTCGGTCATCATCATCGTCTCTCCCTCGGCGGTTATTGGATCGTACGTGCCCCGGTTGCGCGAAGTCAACACGTCAGGC
>CAMBXJ010000022.1 GCA_945871455.1 Asaia bogorensis | reverse complement strand
GCCAACCCGCCCCGTGCCGTCGAAGCGCGGGTTGGCGGGTCAAGCCCGGCAATGACGATGGGTGTGGGGGAGCGATGCAGCGGTCAATGGTTCGGACGGTTGGCGGGAAACCGCGGGATGCTGGTCGCCCCGCCGTGAACTTTGCCGTTGGGAGAGCGTGATGCTGAGACGTGGTGCCATATCGAGTGGCAGGGTTGCCGCGAGTTCAACATATTGCGCGCTGTTCGCCAGCACCCTGCTGATAGTGGCGGGCTGCAAACCGACCAACCAGTTCGCGGCACCGCCGCCGCCCAAGGTGCTGGTCGCGACACCGACGTCGCAGAAGATCACGCGCTATGTCGAATCGACCGGCAATACGGCCGCCGTCAACCAGGTCGATCTGGTTGCCCGGGTCTCTGGATTTCTTCAGGAAATCGGCTACCAAGACGGCAAGATGGTCAAGAAGGGTGAAACGCTGTTCACCATCGAGCCGCTGCCTTACATGAGCAAGCTGCAACAGGCCCAGGCGTCGCAGGCGGCGGCGGATGCGCAGGTCAAACAGGCCGAAGCGGAATATGTCCGCCAGTCGCAACTCGGCCAGAGGGACTTCGCGTCGCAGTCCGCGGTCGATCAGGCTTTGGCGAAGCGCGATTCGGCCCGGGCCGACGTGCAGCAGACGAAAGCGGCCACGGAACAGGCGGCGATCGAATATACCTACACGCGCGTGAACGCCCCGTTCGATGGAGCGGTCACGGCGCATATGGTTTCGATTGGGGAGTATGTGGGAGGGACCACACCCACCAAGCTCGCCACCGCGATCCAGGTCGACCCGATCTGGGTGAATTTCTCCCTGAGCGAAACCGACATCCTGCGCATCAAGGCCGAACGGGCAAAACGCAAGATCACGACCGATCCGGTCGGCAACGTCCCGGTCGAGATCGGGTTGCAGATCGAGACCGGCTATCCGCGCGACGGATTGATCGATTACGTCGCGCCGAATGTCGACACCTCCACCGGCACGCTTTCGGTCCGGGGGATCTTCAAGAATGCCGATGTCGCGCTGCTGCCCGGCTATTTCGTGCGGGTGCGGGTGCCGATCGAGCGGGATATCGACGCTCTCCTGGTGCCCGACGTCGCGCTCGGCGCCGACCAGCTTGGCCGCTATTTGCTGGTGGTCAACGACCAGAACGTGGTCGAGCAGCGGCGGGTGACGATCAGCGATCTGGTCGGCGATATGCGGGTGATCGAGACGGGTGTGACCCTGAAGGACAAGGTCGTGGTGACCGGGCTGCAACGCGCCGTGCCAGGCCAGAAAGTGGCGCCCGAGGCGGCTCCGGCCACGACAGCCACCCCCTCTGGCGGGCGCTGAGCCGTCATGATCTCTGCATTCTTCATCAACCGCCCGGTCCTGGCCAATGTTCTGGCCATTCTGATGGTGGTCATTGGTGCCGTTTCGGTGTTCTCCCTGCCGGTGGCGCAGTATCCGAACGTGGTGCCGCCGACGGTTTCCGTCACCACCAGCTATCCGGGCGCCAGCGCCAAGGATGTGATGAACACCGTGGCCCTGCCGATCGAACAGCAGGTCAATGGCGTGGAGGGCATGCTCTATATGCTGTCCACCAGCGCGTCGGACGGCAGTTACAACCTGACCGTGACATTCCAGATCGGCACGGATCTGAACTTCGCGCAGGTTCTGGTGCAGAACAAGGTTTCCGCCGCGCTGGCGTCGCTGCCGACCGCGGTACAGACTCAGGGCGTGGTGGTGCAGAAGAAATCCACCTCCATCCTGCAAATCATCGCGCTGACCGCCGATCAGGCCCAGTACGACAGTCTGTATATGGCGAACTACGCGACGATTTCCCTGCAACCGGAACTGGCGCGCGTCCCCGGGGTTGGGCAGGTGAATATTTTCGGAGCCGGCCAGTATGCGATGCGCATCTGGCTCAATCCCGATCAGTTGAAGGCGCGTGGCCTGACGGTCGATGATGTGTCGCAGGCTTTGAAGCAACAAAGCCAGCAGGTCACGGCCGGGCAGGTGGGCGGGCCGCCGGCGCCCGCCGGGACGTCGTTTCAGTACACGTTGAACGTCGCCGGGCGCCTGGACCAGGCCGACCAGTTCGCCAACATCATCGTCAAGACCGGCGATGGTGGCACCGTCACTCGTGTGCGGGACATCGGACGGGTGGAGTTGGGCGCTCAGACTTACAGCCAGGGCTTTACCTTGAATGGCAAGGCGGGCGCCGGCATGGCCATTTATCAAACGCCGAGCGCGAATGCGCTGGATGTGGCGAAGGCGGTGGATGCGAAGATGAAGGAACTGGCCAAGACCTTGCCGCCAGGTCTGTCCTTTTCCGTGCCGTTTGACACGACCACGTTTGTGAAGGCCTCGATTTCGGAGGTCTACAAGACCTTGCTGGAAGCTGGCGTGCTGGTGTTGGCCGTGATCCTGGTGTTCCTGCAAGACTGGCGGGCGACCTTGGTGCCCGCGACCACTGTTCCAGTAACCATCATCGGCGCGTTTGCCGCGATGGCCGCCCTGGGCTTCACGGTCAACCTGTCCACGTTATTCGCGCTGGTGCTGGCCATCGGGATCGTGGTGGACGACGCGATCGTGGTGGTGGAGGGGGCCGCGCATCAAATCGAACAGGGGCTAAGTCCGCACGACGCCGCGATCAAGGCCATGGGCGAGTTGTTCGGACCGATCATCGGCATCACCCTGGTGCTGATGTCGGTGTTCATCCCGTCGGCCTTCCTGCCCGGGTTGACGGGACAGCTTTATGCCCAGTTCGCGCTGGTGATTTCGGCCACGGCGCTGTTGAGCGCCATCAATGCCGCGACCCTGAAACCCACCCAGTGCGCCATGTGGCTGCGGACCCCGGTCCCGCCGGATCAGCGCAATTTCTTCTTCCGCGCGTTCAACAAGGCCTATGCTCCGGTCGAGAATGGTTACGCCCGCATCATCGGTGGGATGGCCGGGCATAGCGGCATCACCGCTCTGGTCGGGCTGGCGCTGATTACCCTGGCGTTTGTCGGGTTCACGCGCATTCCCAGCAGTTTCCTGCCCATGGAAGATCAGGGGTATGTGCTGATCAGCGTGCAGCTTCCGGATGGGGCGTCGTTGCAACGCACGCAGGCCGTGGTCGGCAAGGTCTCGGCGCTGGCATCCGCGGTGCCGGGCGTGGCCAATGTGGTGGCAATCACAGGCGTGTCCGCCATCGACAACAATGCCACCCTGGCCAACGCCGCGGTTGCCTACGTGACGTTGAACGACTGGTCGATCCGCGACAAGAACCCCGGGCAGGATCTGCGGGGCATCTATACCGCGCTGAACAAGGTGCTGGAGGATGTTCCCGAGTCATCCAACCTGGTGATCGTGCCGCCGGCCATTCAGGGCATCGGCGCATCCGGTGGCTTTACCATGCAGGTGGAACTGCGCGACGGGTCGGGCGACCTGACCAAGCTGGCGGCGGTGACCGATGCCATGGTCGGCGCAAGTCGCACGCAGTCCGGCCTGTCGCATGTCGCGACATCGTTCCGTGCCGGAGTGCCGCAGTTCGATGTGGAGGTCGACAGGGTCAAGGCTCAGACCCTGGGCGTGACGGTCGGTCAGGTGTTCCAGACCATGGCTGCCTATATCGGGTCCAGCTATGTGGGGCAGATCAACAAGTTCGGCCGCACCTTCCAGGTCTATATCCAGGCGGACGCCGATTTCCGCGGGCGCGCGACGGATCTGGAGCAGTTGCCGGTCCGCACCGCATCCGGGACGATGGTGCCGTTGGGCACGATCGTGTCGCTGAAGCCGGTCGTCGGGCCGTCCCTGATCACGCTTTACAACCTGTATCCGAGTGCCACGATCCTGGGGACGGCCGCCGCCGGATTCAGCAGCGGCGAGGCTCTGTCGTTGATGGAACAGACCGCGGCCGCAACCCTGCCGCCGGGTGTGAGTTACGACTGGTCGGCGATGTCGTACCAGGAGAAAGTGGTCGGCAACCAGATTTTCTTCTCCTTCGGGATGGCGATCCTGTTGGTTTATCTGGTGCTGGCGGGGCAGTACGAAAGCTGGTTGTCCCCGATCACGGTTTTGCTGTCGGTGCCGCTTTCGTTGCTTGGGCCGGTCGCGGCCCTGACGTCGTTGGGACTGTCTAACAATCTTTACGTCCAGATCGGGCTGATCCTGCTGATCGCGCTGTCGGCCAAGAACGCCATTCTGATCGTGGAGGTGGCGCGGGAGCGTCGGGTGCTCCATGGGCGGGCAATCGTCGACGCGGCGGTCGATGCGGCTAGGGCGCGGTTCCGTCCGATCATCATGACGTCCTTCGCGTTCATCCTGGGCGTGCTGCCGCTGGTTCTGGCAACCGGTGCCGGGGCGAGCGCGCGGAAATCGATCGGCATCACCGTGTTCAGCGGCATGTTGGCGTCCACCTGCCTGGCGGTGCTGTTCGTGCCTTCCTTCTTCGTTGTCATGCAGCGCTTTGAGGAATGGCTGGGCAGCGGCAAGCCGAAGGTTGCCGCTTCGGCCTCGCCGGTCGGCCCTGCGCATTGAACGGGAGATTGGGATCGTGAGCTGGGTGTATCTGGTCGCGGCTGGATTGTTTGAAATCGGCTGGCCGTTGGGTCTGAAATGGGCGCAGGAACCGGCCAAGACGGTCCAGGGCGTGGCGCTTGCCGTGGTGTCGATGGGGATCAGCGGGTATCTGCTTTGGCTCGCTCAGCGGGATATACCGTTGGGGACGGCTTATGCGGTTTGGACCGGGATTGGGGCCGCGGGGACATTTGCGGTGGGGATCTGGTTGTTTGGGGATCCGTCGAGTTTGGGGCGGTATCTGGGGGTTCTGTTGATTGTTGCTGGGGTGGTGACGTTGAAGTTGGCGCATTAGGGGGCGTTGACACTCGGCCTGTGGGCGCCTCGCGGTCTCCGGCGAGTGGGATTGAGTTTTTTGACGCCTTCGGTGATCGGCCCTTGGCAGTTTTGACGCGGAATTCGCCCCATTTTTGACGGACGACTTGCTTCTATCTCGCCGTGACGCGCTTCGTGTCACCACCAGAGGAAGCGCAAGATGCTCAACGGGCAGATATTCCAATCAGGAACGCATGGGTTTCGGTTCCCGGGCATGTATGACTGCCATTTGATCGTCGGACCGGTCTTCTCGGTGATTGAGCATGGGACGGCGTCCGTGTGTCTCAAATCTAACGATGGAGGCTAGTATGGCGTATGAATATCGCGTGGCGGGAAAATCTGTTCGTTTGGAGCTCGATCCTACGACGGTCGCGGTTCGGTTTCACGATAATCTGCCGACCAGTGGCAGGGCGAGAGCGACCGAGGCTGTCGCCGGCATGCGCCCATTCTCTGCTCGATACGAGGTACCGGGGGAGACGCTGACCATGGTGCCGGTGAAGCCCCCCTCGGTCGGCGGGATCGGACCATCGGACGCAATGGGTGCACTGGATGGTCAAGCGGGGGTCGCGAAAGCGATACCAGTGTTCCGCGTTGGAAACAATCAGGTGATGCCGAGCGACCGATTGATTCTGGGAATCAAGGATCGGAGTCGAACGCAAGATATTCTGGCGAAGTACAAGCTTTCCTCGATACGCGAGGATGATGGCGAGATACTGGCTCGGACGGAGGCGGATGCCGACGTCTTCGCACTGTGCGAGAAGCTCGACGCGGAGGACGCGGTTGAGTTCGTCGAACCGGACTTCATAACGGTTGGCCGGCATATCCCCTCGCGCCCCGCCGGAACGGCATTGGCTGGCAACGATCCGCAAGCTCAAGGTCAGTATGCGATGGCGATCACCCAGGCGGTGGCTGCCCAGGCGATTCAACCAGGTCGACCGGAAATTCGGATTGCGATCCTTGATGAGGGTGTCGACACCGGCCATCCCGACCTCGCTGCTGCGGTGGTAGAAAGTTACGACGCCGTCGAGGATGACAGTTATCAGGACCCGAAACCGTGGGATGGTCACGGAACGGCATGCGCCGGCCTGGCGGCTGCGATTGCCGGCAATGGCGTGGGAATTCGTGGGACCGGTGCTGGATGCTCGATCGTTCCTGTGCGCATTGCGTACTCGGCTGCTAAGGGCGCGCCCTGGATAACGACCACGGACATGATCGCGTCGGGCATCAAGTGGGCCTGGCGTGAGGCAAAGGCCGATATTCTGAGCAATAGCTGGGGAGGAGGCACCGCATCGTCTGCAATCGCCAATGCGTTCGAGAATGCACGCACGAAAGGGCGCGGCGGCCTTGGTTGCGTAATCGTCATTGCCGCCGGCAATGAGTTTTCTGAGGTGACGTTCCCGGGCACGCTCCCCAATGTCCTCACTGTGTCGGCCAGCAATGAGTTCGACGAGATCAAGACACCGTCCAGCAGCGATGGTGAGACCTGGTGGGGCACCTGTTTTGGGCCCGAGGTCTCGGTTGCAGCCCCCGGGGTGCACAACCTTACCACCGACATCAGTGGGCAGAACGGCTATGTGGTCGGCGATTACACGCCGAATTTCAATGGGACATCGTCCGCAACTCCGATCGTTGCAGGAATTTGCGGATTGCTGCTCTCTGCCCATCCGGAGTTGCAGGAATCGCGGATCAGGCAGGCGATCTGTGACACGGCGGACAAGATTGGCAGCGAGCCATACGTCGATGGCCGCAACGATTTCGCCGGATTTGGTCGAATCAACGCTTTGGCCGCCCTCAATTCTATTCGTTAATGGTCGGCAACCAAGGTTGCACATGAAGCGATAGATTTTGCGCGAACAGCACCCGACGCGGCTTCGGCCGCGTCGGGTGCAATTGGAACATCAAAATATTGTGGGAGGTTTGTCGTGCAGGCAAAAAATTACACGGCGGGCAACGTCATCGTGTCAGCCTTAGCTATCTTGTTATCAGGATGTACCGATACGATTCTGTCGACACCTGTTTCCATTGGCTATGGCAACGGTCTAGCTTACGGACTGCCACGAGGAATGGTTCAGATCAAGGCCGAAAGGAAGAGACTGTCGGCCGAAGACGCGGCCGACCTGAAAAAGACTGCCGATACCGCCGAAGCAAGAGCAAAGACGCTGGGCGAGCGATTGGCCACGGCAAAAGGGGATCTCGAACTGGCCACGGAAAATCTTGGTCAGGACCCGACGATCAAAGCGAAGTTGGAGGAAGAGGCGGCGAAAGCGAAGGCGACAGTGAATTCTCTCACCACACTTGTCAAGGATGCGAAGTCGAAAGCGGAGGCAGCCCGAGCCGCGGCCGATGTTGCTAGCGGTGGTATCGGGCAACTCCGCGACACGGCGACCATTGCGGCATTGCCGGTCTTCGCCGATCCTAATGCACGCTATGTTGCAAATCTGAATCATGGTTACATGCGGGACGACGATCTGAAATTGACTGTCCAGAACGGGTTGTTGTCGTCCGGCACGACAACGTCGTCCGACCGGACACCTGACATTATTCTTGCGCTGGCGAAATCCATCCTGGCTTTCGCGGGTGGCCCACCTTCGTTCGGTCCGATGCGAATGTTGCCTGCCGGGAGATCGGCTCGCCGGC
The DNA here is from genome assembly GCA_945871455.1 of Asaia bogorensis. Taxonomy (GTDB): domain Bacteria; phylum Pseudomonadota; class Alphaproteobacteria; order Acetobacterales; family Acetobacteraceae; genus Rhodopila. The sequence continues at coordinate 11,502 of CAMBXJ010000022.1, read as the reverse complement.
AACCACCGTCCTGCCGTGAATTCAGTGCGGTCATCGAATTCGATCCGACGGACAATACTCCCCTGGTGGGGGGCAGCCCGACAACGATGCCCAATGGGCGCCGATCCGTGCCATGGGCCAGGGCGGCCTTGCTCCAACTCAGCGGCGATACCATGGAACTGGATGCCGGGCCGGCTGAACGACAAACAAACGCTCAGTCATTGCCAGTGTTACCCAGGTCGGACAACGCGGACACAGGGCACCAAGGTCAGGCACTCGGAGGACTGGCTTATCGGATGCCGGCGCCATACTGGGTGTCCCTGACCACAAGGTCGGCGAATGGTTGCCAGTTGACTCCCGACGATCAACGCCAGACAGTCAGTATGAGCCTGCCAGATCCGACCCAGACCTTTGTGTTGCCATCCCAGGCCGGTCCGTTCACGAAGTCGGTCACCACCCATGCGTTCAAGGACGGTATCCCGACGGAGTTCACAACATCGCGGCCCAGCGAAATTCTGGCCGTTGCAAATCTGCCATTGGATTTTGCGCGCGCTATCGTTTCTATTCCCACCGAGATTCTGAAGCTAAAGATCGACTACAATAACCAAGTTCAGGCGCAGACTGATGCACAGGCAAAGATCCTCCAGAGTCGTCTCGATCTTCTGAAGGGACAATACCAGCTTGAACAGGCTCGTGCTAATCCTTCCGGGGTGTTTGGGGCGTCTGATCAATAACGGAAAATCGATTTCGGGATTTTACTACCCGCGACGTCAGACGGAGGATGGCTACCCCATCCTCCGTCGCCGCCGTTTCAGCTAGCGAACCTCACCCCAAAGCCGCCACCCCAGGCAGAACCTTCCCCTCCAACCACTCCAAAAACGCCCCGCCCGCGGTGGACACATAGCTCATCTGCTCCAACACCCCGGCCTGGCGCAACGCCGACACCGTATCCCCGCCACCCGCCACGCTTCGCAGCGTCCCTTTCGCGGTCGCGGCCGCAACGGCCTTCGCCAGAGCCAAGGTTGAAGCGTCGAAGGGCGGCGTCTCGAACGCGCCCAGCGGCCCGTTCCATACCAACGTCCGCAGGCTCCCCATCCGAGCGATCAAAGCCGCCACCGACACCGGACCGACATCCAGGATCATCGAATCCGCCGGCACCGAGTCGATCGCGACGATCTGGGTCGGCGGATTGGGCCTGAATTCGGCCGCGACGACGCCATCCGTCGGCAACATTACCTCACAGCCCGCCGTTTTGGCCTGCGCCAGGATGGTGCGGGCCATGTCATGCATCTCAGCCTCTTGCAGGGACTTGCCGACACTGATGCCCTGCGCGGCCAGGAAGGTGTTGGCCATGGCCCCGCCGATCAGCAGGATATCGACCCGTCCCACCAGGTTGCCCAGCAATTCCAGCTTGGTGGAAACTTTCGACCCGCCGACGACGGCGGCGACCGGTCGCACCGGTTTGCCCAGGGCAGCATCCAGCGCCTCCAGTTCGGCCTGCATCAGGCGGCCGGCATAGGATGGCAGGATATGCGCGACCCCCTCCGTGCTGGCATGCGCGCGATGGGCGGCCGAAAACGCGTCATTGACGAAGATGTCGGCCAACCCGGCCAGGGCGGCCGCGAAGGTCGGATCGTTCTTTTCCTCGCCGGCATGGAAGCGGGTGTTTTCCAGGACCAGCACATCGCCATCCGCCATCCGCTCCACCGCTTGTTCGGCGGCCACGCCGATGCAGTCCTCCGCGAAACGCACCTGCCGGCCCAGCACCTGGCCCAGCGCCACCGCCATGGGCGCCAGCGACATGGACGGCACGCGCTTGCCCTTCGGCCGGTCGAAATGGCTGCAAACGACGACCCTGGCACCCTTGCCCGACAATTCGCGGATGGTCGGCGACAACCGCTCGATGCGGGTCAGGTCGGAAATTTTGCCGTCGTGCATCGGCACGTTCAAATCGGCGCGCATCAGCACGGTCTTGCCCGCGACGTCGAGGTTATCCAGGGTTTTGAAGGCCATGTCAGGCTCCCGTCGAGGATAAGGGGGCGGGAATACCGCAACCGCGGCCCGGTCCGGAACAGGACCATCGCCGCGGTTGGTTCAACGGACCGGCCCCTGCCCGAAACGGGGCCGGCGCGATCGTCACAAACTGCCGAACAGTGCCGCCGTGTCGGACATACGGTTGGAGAAGCCCCATTCGTTGTCGTACCAGCCCATCACGCGGGCCATCGCGCCATCGACCACGGCGGTCTGCGTCGAATCGAACGTGCAGGACGCTGGGTTGTGGTTGAAATCGATGCTGACCAGCTTGGCGGTGTTGTAGGCCAGGATCCCGGCCAGTTCCCCCTTCGAGGCGTCCAGCATGGCCGCGTTGATCTCGTCCTTCGTGGCCTGCTTCGCCAGGTTCACGTCCAGCGACACCAGCGACACGTTCGGCGTCGGGATGCGGATGGCGGTGCCGTCCAGCTTGCCCTTCAGTTCCGGCAGCACCAGTCCCACCGCGCGGGCCGCACCGGTGGACGTCGGGATGGCCGACACCGCCGCCGCGCGGGCGCGATGCAGGTCGCTGTGCAGGGTATCGACGGTGTTCTGATCGCCCGTGTAGGCATGGATGGTGACCATGTAGCCACGCAGGATGCCAAACCGGTCGTGCAGGATCTTCGCCATCGGCGCCAGGCAGTTGGTCGTGCAGGACGCGTTGGAGATGACCGTCATGTCCTTCGTCAGAATCTTGTGGTTCACGCCATAAACGATGGTCGCGTCCACTTCGTCCGCCGGGGCCGAGATCAGCACCTTGCGCGCGCCTGCCGTCAGCAGAGCGGACGCCTTGGCCTTGCTGGCGAAAATGCCGGTGCATTCCAGCGCCACGTCGACGCCCTGGTAGGGCACCTTGGTGGGGTCGCGTTCGGCGGAAACCGTCAGCGGGCCGTACACGCGGCCGTTGTGGCGGATGGTGATGGTGTTGCCCGACACCTCGATCTGGCCGGGGAAACGGCCATGCACGCTGTCATAGGCGAACAGATGCGCGTTGGCCTCGACACTGCCCAGGTCGTTGATCGCGACGGGGACCACATCGTCCCGTCCGCTCTCGACGATGGCGCGCAGCACGAGGCGCCCGATGCGTCCAAACCCATTGATCGCGACCTTTACGGCCATGGCCCGTTTCCTTTCTGCAAACCGCCGGGGAACCTGCCCGGACTTGTTGAACCGTCCAGCCGACCCGTTTTCATGGTACGGCGCTCCACGCGTTCCTTACCATGGCGCTTCCGGACCGGCCAACCCATCAAAGCCCGAAGCGGGAAGCGGCGGCCTCGATCTCCGCGCGCGGCAGGTCACGCGTGATGAAGACGATCCGGGACCGCCGATCCGCGTCTGGCCATCCATCCAGGCGCACCGGAGGGTGAAACACGTGGTGCACGCCATGGATGACCACGGGTCCGGCCTCCTCGCGCAGATGCAGAATCCCCTTGACCCGCAGCAGGTCCGGCCCGCGTTCGCCGCGCAGCGTCGCCAACCACCCTGATACCGCGTCCCAGTCGAGCGGTTCCGCGAAGGTGAGGCAGAATGCATCGATCCCGTCCCCATGCGCATGACCGGCATGATGCGCGTGGTCCGAGTGCCCAGGATGTCCCGCGCCATGATCGTGATCGCCGTGACCGGAACCCGCCGCCAGCCCGTCGTCATGCAGCCCGTCGTCATGCGGCCCGTCGTCATGCCGCCCGTTGCCATGCCGCCCGTTGCCATGCCGCTGCCCGTCGTGCGCCCGCCCGTCATGTGCCAGCCCGTCACGTGCCAGCCCGTCACGTGCCAGCCCGGCACGATCCGCATGAAACCGTGCGTCACGATCCTGATAGGCCGCCTCGTTCAGCCAGCGTTGGACATCGAGGCTCTTCCCGGCCGGGTCGAACAGCGCCGCCCCGAACAGCAGATCCGGCGCTATGTCGCCCCCCACCACCCGTACAATCCTCGCCCCCGGGTTGATCGCCGCCAGTCGCTCGGCCGTCACCGCCCCGTCCGCCAAATCCGTCTTCGTCAACAGCAACCGATCCGCGATCGCCACCTGTTTGATCGCCTGAGGATGCTCATCCAACTGCCGGCCGGCATTCACCGCGTCCACCGTCGTCACCACCGCGTCCAGGCGCGCGAAATGGCTGACCAGCGGGTTGTTCAGCAGCATCTGCACAATCGGTGCCGGGTCCGCGAGCCCCGTGGTCTCGATCAACACCCGGCGGAATGGCGGCACGTCTCCGGCATCCCGGCGCGCCAGCAGATCGCGGATCGTGTCCGCCAGGTCGCTCCGCACGGTGCAGCAGATGCAGCCATTGGCCATGACCGCGACTTCGCCGCTGACCTGCTCGATCAGCAGATGGTCCAGCCCGATCTCGCCGAATTCGTTCACGATCACGGCGCTGTCCGCCATGTCCGCATGGCGCAGCAAGGCGTTGAGCAACGTGGTCTTGCCGCTGCCAAGAAACCCGGTGATCAGCGATACCGGGGTGCGTTCGGCGGACTTGTCGCGGTCAAACAGTGACAGGGTGGTCCCTCCGGGTCGATTGGTGGCGGATCCCCGCCGGCACACGACGTTTGACGATGATTCAATGTCGGTTCAAGCCAACAATGGACGACAGACCATAGCATGGTGGATAGTCCGCCTGACGTCCACCTGACCTGGGAGAAACCACCCATGACATCATCCAACGGCAACCTGCCCGACGGCAAACCGACCAATGCGAGATCAACGGGCGACGACCGGCGCGGTTTCCTTAAAGCCGCCGGTCTTGGCGCGCTCGGGGCGGTGGCCGGGGCCACGCACGGCAAATTTGGCCTCGCCCCGATCACGCCGGCGCAGGCGCAAGGGGCAGCACCCGCCGCGCAGGACAAATGGTGGCCGTCCAAATGGGGGGCCGCGGACGAGGCGGGCGCCTCCAACCACATGACCCCAGCCAAGACCCTGGATGCGATCTCCTGGATCAAGGACGGAAAAACCTACAAGATCGGCCGGGTTTACGAGGCAGGCATGCCCATGTTCGGCGCGCGTGCATTCACCCTGCGGATCCCGGGGGGGCCAACCGGTGGGCCGTTCGGCGCCAACAAGCTGATCTACAACGATGAATTCCTGGCCGCCGAAATCGGCCAAACCGGCACCCAGTTCGACGGCCTTGGCCATATCGGCATTCAGCAGGGCAGGGACGGCGATAAGAACGAGATGCGGTACTATAACGGCTTCACCGAACAGGATGTCGGTGGCGCCTACGGCCTGCAGAAACTCGGTGCCGAGAAACTGAATCCGATCCTGACCCGTGCCCACCTGATCGACATGGCCGGGCTGAAGGGCGGCATGATGGATGCCGGCCAGGAAATCTCGGTTGCCGATATCCGGGCCGCCCTGCAACGCCAGAACATGTCCGAAGCCGACATCAAACCTGGCGACGGCATTTTCTTCCACACCGGCTGGGGCTCGCTGTGGATGAAGAACAACGACCGCTACAATGCCGGGGAGCCTGGGATCGGCGTCGAAGCAGCCAATTGGATCATCCAGAAGGACCTGACGGTAACCGGCGCCGATACCTGGGCGACCGAGGTCGTGCCGAACCCCGACAAGACCCTGGCGTTCCCGGTGCACGGGATGCTGATCGTCAAGCACGGCATCCTCAACCACGAAAACCTGATCTTCGATGCCTTGATCGCCGAACAGAAATACCGATTCGTCTACATCTTCTGTCCCGCCCCGATCAAAGGCGCCACCGGCTCCAACGGCTCCCCCATCGCCGTTACCTGATCCGGTGTAATGACCGCGCCATACCGGAGTCCGATCCAGGACATCATGGAGGACTCGGTATGCGCAACGGTATGCGCCACGGGATGCGCCACGTTATGCGACGCAGAACGGCTATTCTGGCCGGGCTCGCGGCCGTTACGGCGGGGTCCGCGCGGGCGGCCCCGGCCCCCGTGGTATTGGAATTGTTCACCTCTCAGGGTTGCTCATCCTGCCCGCCGGCGGATGCGCTGTTGGGTGAACTGTCACGCATGCCCGAGGTGATCGGCCTGGCCTGGCATGTCGATTACTGGGACAGGCTGGGCTGGCGCGATCCCTATGCCAGCCGGGATTGGACCAACCGCCAGCGCGCCTATGCGGCATCCCTGCGGACCGAGGTCTACACGCCCGCCCTGGTCGTGAACGGATCGACGATGGTCGTCGGATCCGACCGGCGCGCCGTGCAAACCGCCATCCGTTCGGCGTCCGCGCTGGCGCTGACCCTTTCGTTGCGACGCGGTCCATCCGGTCTGCTTGCCGAGGCCGGCGGCTTGCCGACCGACGCAACAATTGCGCTGGTGGTGTACGACCCGGAGCGGGAGACGCCCGTGCGGGCGGGCGAAAACTCTGGCCGCCGCTTGCGGGAGTTCCGCATCGTGCGGGAGGAACGGGCGGTCGCGCGGTTCGAAGGGCGGGCGATGCTGCCAGGTGTCATGGCCGATCAGGGGGCCGTGTTGCTGGTGCGCGACAGCACCCTGCGAGTTCTGGGGGCCGCCGACCTTCGGCCGGTGCCAGCTTGATCCCGCAAGGAGATCGGTGCCTGTTCCGTCCCGCGATCACATGCGCCGGTTGCCGGATCAAGCTCGGCAACCACGCCGAGGGGACGCGGATCGGTCGATGGCTACGTCGGCTGGTTTTAGTGCATGGAGGCAAGGGTTGAGGAAATGAGCCGCGGCAGCGCGCTCCAATCCGAAATGATCCAATGAACGGCCAGCAATCCCAGGATAACCGCAACCGGCACCGCGAATGTGCGGCCGGTGCTGGGTTCCCGTCTTGTCGTAGGCATACCAACCTCCAGCTATCGCCTCGGCGCCGAAAGTCGGTTGACTCAACGCGCGGCTCAATGACTGTCGTCACCAATTGAGGCGAATGTTAGCCGGAACTGTTACGTCGCGGCGATAGTCTGGATGGCAGGCAGAACGGTGACGCATAGGTCGGCGCCGTGATAATTGTCATACTTCGCCGAGACAGCAGACAGGTCAGGACGGGCGCTTGAGCGAGAACACCTTATCCGCCGGCATGGGCAGTGCCGGAACCGCTGCGGCGGCGCCCAGAATTCCAGCCGCCGCCGCGATCCCACTCCCGGGCACGGCCGCGACCAAACTCCTGGACGCGACCCCGACCCACCTCCCGGGCACGACCCCGACCCACCTCCCGGGCACGACTCCGGCCCACCTCCCGGGCACGACTCCGGCCTACCTCCCGGGCACGACTCCGGCCACGTTTCCGGGCGCGACTCCGGCCCAACGCCCGGGCGCGATCTCGGCCACGAGCATTGCCGAATCAAAGCCGGCCGACAGCAACACGACCTTCGCCATCCTGGTGTCGCTCAGCATCTGCCATCTGCTGAACGACATGAACCAATCGCTGGTGCCGGCGCTGTACCCGATCCTGAAGGACAGCTACCAGCTTGATTTCGCCCAGATCGGGTTGATCACGCTGGCGTTCCAGTTGACGGCATCGATGCTGCAACCGGTCGTCGGCTTCGTCACCGACAAGCATCCGCAGCCGTATTCGCTGCCGGTCGCCATGTGTTGCAGCCTGATCGGTCTGCTGCTGCTGGCGGTCGCGAATTCCTACGGCGTGATCCTGTTCGCCGCGGCCCTGGTTGGCATTGGGTCCTCGGTGTTCCATCCCGAATCGTCTCGGGTCGCGCGCATGGCCTCTGGCGGTCGCTACGGATTTGCCCAGTCGCTGTTCCAGGTCGGCGGCAGCACGGGGTCGGCGATCGGCCCGTTGCTGGCGGCTTTCGTCGTGGCCCCGCGCGGGCAGACCAGCATTGCCTGGTTTTCCGCCGCCGCGCTGCTGGCGATGGCGCTGCTGACCTATGTCAGCATTTGGTACAGCCGCCACCCGGCCATGGCGGCCCGTCGCGGCAAACGCGCCGCGCCGGTCGCCGCGGCATCCCCGTGGCCGCGCGCAACGGTGATCACGGCGCTGACGGTGGTGCTGATCCTGCTGTTCTCGAAGAACGTCTATACGGCGAGTCTCAGTTCGTACTACACGTTCTATCTGATCGAGAAATTCCACGTCTCGGTGCAGAACGCGCAGATGCATCTGTTCGTCTTCCTGGGCGCGAGCGCTGTCGGCACCTTCGCCGGCGGCATTATCGGCGACCGTTTCGGGCGCAAGCCGGTGATCTGGTTCTCGATCCTGGGGGCGCTGCCGTTTGCGCTGATGCTGCCTTATGCCGGGCTGATGTGGACCGGCGTGCTGACGGTCGTCATCGGGCTGATCATGGCATCTGCCTTTTCCGCCATCATCGTCTACGCGCAGGAACTGATGCCCGGCCGGGTCGGCATGGTCGCCGGCATGATGTTCGGATTTTCGTTCGGCCTCGGCGGTCTCGGCGCCGCCGCGCTTGGCAAGGTCGCCGACATGACCAGCATCGAGCTGGTCTATCAGCTTTGCTCCTTCCTGCCGATCATGGGGCTGATGACCGCCTTCCTTCCGAACATCGAGCGGCGCCCGGTCGCCGCTCGATGATCCGTAGCGGCGGCCAATCGCCGCTCGATGATCCGCGGCGGGGCTAAAACTCCCCGCTGCGATAGGCGGCGTCGAGCCGTTTGGCGTCTTCTTCCGACAATGCGGGCCAGGCATCCCCGCGGCGGCGCAGCGTGCCGGTGAAGTTCGGCTTGCGCTTTTCGTTGAAGGCCTGGCGTCCTTCCTCTCCGTCGATCGTGGTCTGGATCAGCAGGGAGTTGATCAGGTTCTGCACATGCCAGGCCTGGTCGGTCGGCAGGTCGCCGAACCGGACCAGGAATTCCTTCATCATGCGCACCGCCACCGGGGGCAGAGTGCAGATGTGGCGGGCGATTTTCTCCGCCCGTTCCAGCAATTGCGCGTGGGGGACGACCTCGTTGACCACACCGATCCGCAAGGCTTCCTGCGCATCGAACGGATCGTCGGTCAGCATGATCTTCATGGCGTCGATGTAGCGCAGTTGCTTGGCCAGCAGGGACGCGCCAGGGCCATGGCCGAGCCAGCCTTGGGTGGTTAGGGCGAATTTGAAGCGGGCGTGTTCGGCGCTGGCGATGCGGATGTCGGTGGACGCGAGCAGGATATAAAGCCCGGCTCCGGCCGCCCACCCGTTCACGGCCGCGATCACTGGCTTCCAAACCCTGGGGTAATGATCGCCCATCCGCCCGTCCACGCCGGTTTTCTGCCCGTGCACCGTGCCGGCCAGCGGCCAGAAGATGCGCTGAGTGCGCAGGTATTCCCGTTCCTCCGCCGTGATGTCGGGCCGAGGCGCCAGGTTGTGCCCGCCGCAGAAATGCGTGTCGCCTTTCCCGGTCAGGATGGCGCACCGGATCGAGCGGTCTTCCCACAGATCGATCCACGCCTCGGAAATCGCGTCCGAGGTCGGCTTGTCGAGGATGTTCGCCTTGGAGGGGTTGTTGAGGGTGATATAGGCGACCCCGTCGCGCTTTTCGTAGTCGATGGCCAAGTCGGCATCCTCCCCGTTGGGTGCGGCAATTCGTGCAAGTTGCTGGTTACGGCTTGCGGTTGGGAAAGGGTGCGCTGGGGTCGGATGCGGTGTCAATCTGGTGGGGAAGCCCTGGGTCTCGTCGCTATGGCGATACGCAAAAACAACCGCGGCATCTGGTGTGGAGCACCGGTCTCTCCACGTCGTGGCAGGTGCAGACCCGCCATTCACGACTGGCAGTGCTGCTCCCGGCGAAATCGTGGATGGTGGGCCTGCGCCCACCATGACGGGGTTGGCCGCCAGTGCGCCAACTGGAGGGGTAATTCTTGGGCGTCGGCTATGGCAAGCATTCCCGCCGCACGGGTCACTCGGACAGGGGCATCCCCTTGGTGCCGGCATAGAAGACGATCAGCACGACGCCGGCCGCGCCGGTGACGCCGCGATGGCGGGACTGCACCATCTCCGGCAGGACATCCCCCGCGACCAGGCGCTTCGTCGCGCCGCCTTCCTGCTTTTCGACAAGCAGTTCCCCGGACACGACATAGGCGGCATTCGGCATCGGGTGCGTGTGCCAGGGAAGAACGGTGTTCGGCGCGATGGAGATTTTCAGCACCGTCAGTTCGGGCGGCCCCGCCGGATAGGCCTGGTAGGCGGTCCCGTCCCAGGAGGCTCCGGTCTTCATCAGGGTCTCGACCGTCACACCCGGGTGATCCGCCGAACGTGCCGCGCATGGAAAGGCAAGGAGGGCAATCGAGAGGAGGGCGCGAGCGTGGGCGAGCAGCATGGCGTGTCGTCAAACCTTTCAATGTTGAGTTGGCGGCCGTCTTTCGGCGTTATCCGGTCCCGCTCGGCGTCCGCACCCCGCGCGGACGCCGTCGGTTAACCGCCGAACCTACCCCACCGTCACCCCGGTCATCCGCTCATACACTTTGACCACAGCGGCGCCTTCTTCCTTGTTCAGCCCGGCGGCGCGCGCCATCTGATAGACCTGCTGCGTCACGTTCGCGAGCAGCACCGGCACGCCCAACTGCTTGGCAAACGCGGTCTCCAACTCCTGGTCCTTGTAGGAGATATCGACCGTCCCGGACGGGGCGAAATTGCGGGTGATCATGCGGTGGCCGCGATTGGCGAACGCGTAGGAATTGCCGGAACTGGCGCTGATCACCTCGAACAACTGCTGGATGTCGAGGCCCGCCTTCACGCCCATCACCAGCCCTTCCGCCACGGCCACGGTGTTCACCTGCAACAGCATGTTGTTGATGAGTTTCATGGCGATGCCGTTGCCCAAGGCCCCGGCGTGGAAGACGTTGCCTCCCATCGTGTTGAACAGGTCCTCGCAGGCGGTGAACAATGCCTTGTCGCCGCCGACGATGATGGACAATCTCGCCTCGGCCGCGCCTTTGGTGCCGCCGCTGACCGGGGCGTCCAGCACCGCGATGCCGCGTTCGGCCAATCGAGCCGCCATGTCGCGCAGTTTGAACGGATCGACGGTGCTCATGCAGATGACGATGTGGCCGCTTCCGGCGCCATGCGCGAAGCCATGCTCCCCCAGGATGACGGATTCCGCCTGGGCGGTGGTCTCCACCATGCAGATTGACCGTGTGGTTTGCCTGGCGACGGCCTGGGGGGATGCGGCGACTTCGGCGCCGGCTTCCGCCAGCGACTGCACCTTGCGCGGATCCAGGTCGTGCACGACCAAACCGACGCCGGCCTTCAGCAGGTTGCGGGCCATCGGCCCCCCCATGTTGCCGAGACCGACGAAACCGACCTTGTCCGCCATTTTCTTATCCTTCCGAGACATATCCCGCCGCGACTGAACACCAGCCGGACGGAGGACACAACTTGGTTGGGGCAGGCCGGGGAGGGAAAGGGAGCCTTGGGGCTTTGCCCTCTACAAGCGGGCACGTTGGTAACACTTCAGACCGGGAACGTCGGTAACACAATTCCTGTTTTGTTCTGCTTGTCGTCACCCGGATTGTCCTGGCCCGATCGGGTCAGGACAATCCGGGTGACGACAAGCAGCGCGCGCCCTGTCTCTGGCTCCCTGCGACCTAGTCGCGCCCAAAAC
>CAMBXJ010000021.1 GCA_945871455.1 Asaia bogorensis | reverse complement strand
CATCCTCATGCATCATGGCGAACAGGCGGGAGCAATGCTCTTCCCCCAAGGCGAGCATCAGCACCGCCGCCTTCTGCGCGCCCTTCAGGTTAAGGCCATCATATCGGACGAGATCAGACATTTTCCTGTGCCATCCAGCCGCGCATGATATTCAGCGTCTCGTCGGGGTGTTTTCCGACCAGTTCCGAAAGTTTTCGCAGGGCGGAGGCGCGCATCTGGCCCTCGATCTGCGTCAGATTGACCATGCTGTCGTCTTCAAGCTGCCCGGTCGCATCGCCGCCGGGGCCGCTGATCTGACCGGCATAGGTCCCGCCCGGACCGGCGATGGCATGCTGCCCGCTGGCCCCCGGTCCGTTGAAGGCGGCCGATGCACCGGCCGGCAGGCCCAACAGGCCGCCGCCCGGACCGGCCGAACCGGGGGCCAGCGCGGTCAGGCGCATGATCATCGGACGCAGCACCAGCAGCAGCGCGAGCAGCCCGATCAGCCCGAACAGCGCCGTCTGCACCAGGCGCATCACGTCGGGCTTGTCCAGCTTGATCCCCAGCAAGCCGGCGGCTTCCGGGGCCTCGGTTGGTTCGCCGGCGAAGCGCATGCTCACGACCTCGACCACGTCGCCGCGCTTCTCGTCGTAGCCGATGGCGCTTTTCACCAAGCTGGTGATGCGGGCCATTTCGTCCTGGCCACGCGGTGCCCAGGTGCGTGAGCCGTCGGCGGCCGCGGTTTCCACGCCGTCGATCATGACCGCGATGCTGACCCGATCCAGTTGTGGCTGCTCGCGGATCAAGGTGCGGACGGTCTTGCCGATTTCGAAGTTGGTGGTCTCCTCCTGCCGGGCTTCCTGCGATCCCGCGCCGGTGTTGCCGGCATCGGCGTTCGGTAGATTGTTCTGCACCGACACCGTACCATTCTGCTCGGTGCTCTTGCTGTTCGACGTCACGCTCTGCTGGCTGCGGGTGACCTGGCCGTCCGGGTCGAATTTTTCCTGGGTTTCGTTCACCCGGTCGAAATTCATTCGCACCGCGGCTTCCGCTCTCACCCGGCCTGGCCCCAGGCTGCGTTCCAGCATTTCTTCCACCGCGCGCGACAGGCGCAATTCGGTGGACCGGCGCACTTCGTCGGCGGACACCGCGGCGGTCATCTGCCCGACCGGCTGCCCGGCGCGGGCCAGCAGGTCGCCGCGCGAATCGACGACCGAGATATTGGGTTGCCGCAACCCCGGCACGGCGGCGCCGACCAAGTTCAGAATGGCCTGCACGCCCTCTCGGTCCAGCCGTTGCGCACCGGCCATGGTCAGCAGCACGCTGGCCTGGGCGTCCTGGCGGTCGCGCGCAAACGGCTCGCGGCGGGGCAGCACCAGATGCACCCGCGCCTGCTTGATGCCGCGGATGGCCCGGATCGACCGAGCGATCTCCCCTTCCAGGGCGCGGGTTTCGTTGATCTTCTGCTGGAATTCGGTGAAGGCGAGCCCGTCGCCGCGGTCGAACAACTCATAGCCGACAGAGCCGCCCGACGGCAGGCCATCCCGCGCCAGCATCAGCCTGGTGTCGGGGATCTGGTCGGCCGGTACCAAAATCTGCGTGCCGCCGCCGCCCAGGCGATAGGGAATGCGGCGGCGGGTCAGTTGTTCCACCACCTGGGCGGATTCCCGCAGGTCCAGGTCGGCATACAGCAGCGCCATTTGGTCGTTGCCACCGCCGCGCATGACCAGCATGCCGAGCATCGCCAGCATGCCCAACCCCACCGCCCCCATTGCGGCAAGACGCGCGGCCCCCAGGGCCTTCAGACCCCCAAGCAGCGCGTTCATCCGCCGCCCCCAATATCGAGCCTGGGGTTCGGTTTCGTCAGTCGATGTAGCGATCCAATTCGCATCTACGAGCCGGTCCCTGGCTGTTCGGCGTCCTGCCTGCGAGCACATAACCATGCAGGGGCTAACGGTCCGTTAACCGCCGGGCAGATTCTGCCGGGTTCGCGCCCAAGGATCGGTGGTGACAGGGATCGATTGCGAGAGGGACCAGTGTGGATATCGCGCCACCACGCTATGGTAGGCGGCTGCCACGGGGGACCCAAAAATGTTCGAGAAAAACCGCTTCATCGCCGCGTGTGAGGCCGCGACCGCGGAAGGCGGCCAACGCGCGGTCCGCGAACTGATGGCAAGCACTGTCGCCGACCTATCCAGCGTGGTCGCCGGCCTGGGAGAACCGAAACGCGCGGGGATCGAGGTGCTGCACCGCTCAAAAACCACGACCATCCTGAACCTGGTCTGGGGACCGCACATGACGGTCATGCCGCACAATCACCACATGTGGGCGGTCATCGGTATCTATGGTGGGCGGGAAGACAATATCTTCTGGCGCGTCCTGCCGCCCGACGCGCGCTGGCCGCTCGAAGCCGCCGGCGCCACCTCCCTCATGCCCGGCGACGCCTCCCCGCTCGGCCGCGACATCATCCACTCCGTCACCAATCCGCTGGGCAAGCTGACCGGCGCGATCCACGTCTACGGCGGCGACTTCCTGAAGCAGGAACGCAGTGAATGGCACGAGGAGACGTTGCTGGAAGCCCCCTACGACACGGCAAAGGCGCGCCGGTTGTTCGAGGAATCCAACCGCGCCCTGGAGGCCGCCGCCCAGGGCCGCGTCTGAGCGGTCCCCGCGGCCGCCCTATCACCGTCATTGCTGGACCGGATCCGTATGCCCCCGCCGTCGGAGCGCGGGTTACCTGGTCAAGCTCGGCAATCACGGCGGGGCCGAGGCGGGCGATGCATCAGTCAATGTTCCGGCCGGTTGGTTTCAATCGTCAAATACCCGCACCGAGCCATCCAGCGCCATCAGCGCGGTTTCAACGGCAAGCTTCGGGTAGCGGTCCTTGATGGCGGAGCGGAATTTTTCGAACACCTTCTCATGCGTCTCGTTTTCCCTGTCCCGGCTCGAAACCGCCTCCCTGCCATAGGCGAGTTCCGCCGCCCCGCATTCCCGGTGGTCCAGCACGATGACCTTGGGCACGGCGTGCAGCGCGATCGAGGCGCCCAGATTCTCCCAGAACACCGGGCGCCAGTCCTTGAACGGAGCGGCCACGACCGCGATCGCCGCCCCGGCCAGGCTGATCTCGCTGTATTTCCCCGCCAGGCCACGCCCGCGCATGTAGTTGAGCGTGTGTTCCGGGAAGCGTGGATCGATACAGGTCAGCAGTAACGCATCATAGGTGCCGGGGGCGCTGTTTGCCCGACCGGACAGCAGGCTGGCCGCCGCACCGGCCGCGGCCATCCCAAGGAGCAGGCGACGCCCCAGCCTGGCATCCGTTGCGGTAGCGGAACCGCAGCGGCAGGACGTTTGAGAAGACGAAAAGGGCAAGATTGTCTCTCCTTCGGTCGACGGAACTTGATCGAGAGGCGCCACCGCGCCGCCGTCCATATTCCAGCATGCATGGCGCGTGCTGGTCGACTTTATGCCGACAATTCTAGCCCCCTTAAAGGGATAGTTCCATAATTACTTTGATAACTCCCAGAACACAGATGTATTATTTGGTAAATATTACGTTAACGATCTCGCCGGTCCGGTCCGTTATTTTGAAGCCTGGCCCGTGCGCCGCGGCCCGACAGTCAGGTCGTATCACCAACGGACACGGCAAAACTTCGGACAGAAGGGAAGCGCCGAACACTCCGATCGCCAGGCAGGCGGCCGAGCGCGGGCGGGCAAGTGGACCGGTTCGCGACAGCCGCGTAAGGCTACGGGTGGAAACGCAATCAAGGAACAGGCCCCAACCCATGCCAGAATCCGCAACCAGGCCCAAGCTCGGTCCGCTCGTCGATACGCATGCCCATATCTATCGGACCGATGTGCCGCTGGTGGACGGAGCGACCCATCGGCCGCAACGCGCCTTCACCACGGACGACTACCTGCGCACTCTGGACGACCACGGGGTGCTGTTCGGAGTCATCGCCGCCGCCAGTTTCATGGGCAGCTACAACGACTACAGCTTGCAGGCCTTGCGCCAACATCACCGCCTGCGCGCCACGGCGATCGTAGAGCCGGACACCGACCTTTACAGCCTGCGGGCCATGGACGCCGACGGCATTGTCGGCATCCGCTTTTCCCTGCGCAATTACGCCGGTCTGCCGGACCTTGCCGCGTCGGCGTATCAACGTCTGCTGCGCCGGGTCGCCGATCTCGACTGGCACGTGCATCTGTATGCGGAAGGCGAGCGGATCGCCGCCCTGGTGCCGGCTTTGCTGGACTCCGGGGTCAAGATCGTGGTCGATCATTTCGGCAACCCCAACCCGACGCTTGGGGAGAATTCGCCCGGCTTCCAGGCCGCCTTGCGGGTGCTGCAAAGCGGCCGCGGCTGGGTCAAGATTTCCGGTGCCTATCGCTCTCCGGGTTGCGACCATCGTGCCCTGGCGGCGCGTCTGTTGGCGGAAGCGGGGCCGGAGCGCCTGCTGTTTGGCAGCGACTGGCCCTTCGTGGGGCATGAAACCACGATGACGTTCCGCCAGACCATCGATTGGTTCGAAAGCTTCATTCCCGACCCGGACACGCGCGCGCGGATCGGCCGGACGGCGGCGTCCCTGTATCACTTTGCGTGACGGGCACGCTGGCAAACTCCGAACGCTGGCAAACCCCGAACGCTGGCAAACTCCGACGCTGGCAAACACCAGTCAATTCGATACCAGCCGGGCCGATGGCGTGGCATAGTGCCCGCGATCACAAGACGAGCGAACGAAGGAGCCAGGGATGCGCTTAGGGGTCGGGCTGATCGCGCTCGGAATGCTGTCAATCGCCACGGCCTCGGTCGCGCAACCGGCGGGTCAATCTGCCACGGGTCAATCCCCCACGGGTCAATTATCGACCGCCGCTCCGTCGGCTGAACGCCCAACCGCGCCGGTGCTGCAAACCCGGTTGCGCACCTGGTTCGCAACCCTGCTCGGCCCGACCCTGCCATTGCCCGAACCACCGTTGGAAGTCGCGGCGGATGGCGATCAATACGCGCTGACCCTGCCTTTGCAGGACCTGACCGGCCGCCAATCCGACCGCATCACGGCCGCCCTGACCATGCTGGACGGCAGCCGCTGGATGCTGGAACGGATCTTGTTCCCGTCCGCCGGCGCGTTCTCGATGCCGATG
The DNA here is from genome assembly GCA_945871455.1 of Asaia bogorensis. Taxonomy (GTDB): domain Bacteria; phylum Pseudomonadota; class Alphaproteobacteria; order Acetobacterales; family Acetobacteraceae; genus Rhodopila. Next base: position 14,052 of record CAMBXJ010000021.1, on the reverse strand, counting down.
CCATCGGGGTCAGGTTCAGCCGACAACGCGGAGGTCACCTTCACCATCGGCGAACAATCGTCCCGTATCCTACTCGACCTGAACCTCGCGTCCCGATCGAGCTGGACCGGCGAATATCGTGATGTCGAAGTGCGGATGGAGGGTGGCGGCGAGATCCAGGAGCAAAGTTTCGACCGGGCCACAATGCTGTTGACCCTGGTGCCGGGCGCCGACCGACGGCTGGACCTGCAGCAGGAGGCGACCCTGACGGGGATGGCTGCGTCCACCCAAAGCCAGGATGGCTCCGAAACCAGCGTCGAGATCCGGCGCGTGCGGCAGGGTTTTCGGCTGTCGGGAGTCAACCGCGACCGGCTGGACGAAGCCTGGGGCTCCATCAAAGCCCTGATCGGTACCGCCAAGGACGCAGGGGTCGGCACGGCACCAACCAACGCTCCCGCGGCCACCGACCCGATGCGCCCGCATATCCAGACGTTGATCCGATCCCTTCGCGACTTCGCCGACCGAATGGAGGGGGAGGAGACGTTCGACGACATCACGGTCGAGATTCCCGGGACCGGCACCGTGTCCCTGGAGCAGGCCCGCTTCGGTATCGGCGCCGAGGCACCCGGCGGCAAGCTGCATGCCTGGATGGATGTGGCGCTGGATGGCCCGTCGGCGTCGGAATTGCCGCCATCCCTGGCGAAATACCTGTTCACCCGCCTGCTGCTGCGCCCCGCGGTGACCGGTGTCAGCACGGAGCGTCTGTCTCGATTTCTGATGGATGCGACCGAGGACGGGGCCGACCCGGCAAAGCTGGAAGCCGCTGCCACGGCATTGTTCACCGAAGGCGGCGCCAGTATCGGGTTGGACGCGCTGTCCATTGAATTGGCCGATCTGCGCATCGAAGGCTCGGGGCGCTTGCGGATGCTCGCCCCCGGACAGCCGGGCGTGGAGGGGCGGTTGTCGGCCCTGGGGCTGGACACCACGATGCAGCAGGCCGGCAAGGACCCGGAATTGCAGATGGTCATGCCGTTCCTGGCGATTATCCGCGGGCTGGGGCGGGTCGAGGGGGACCGCATGGTGTGGGACCTGGCGCTGACCAAGGACCAGGCGATGGTCAACGGCGTCGACGTCATGCGTATGTTCGATCAGCCGGCACCGCCCGCCGAACCGCCGTCCCGCAAGCGTCAGGACAAGCGGCCGGACAAGCGGTAAAGCCCGACCTGGCGCTCGACGCGGTCTTCCAGCTCCAGCGTTGTCGGCACGGTGTACTCGGCGAAGCGGTGCAGCCCCTGTTTCGGCAGATAGGACCGGCCGGGATCGGCGATCCAGACCTCGGCGGTGTCGGCCAGGCCGGTCAGCCAGGGCAGGATATGGCCGGTCATCGGCGCCTCGTAGCAGACATCGCCGCACAGGATCAGGTCCCAGCGACAGGCCGCTCCGACCACATCCGCGGCGATCGCGGTAACGGTGACGTCGTTGGCGCGGGCGTTGAGGGTGATCGCCTCGACCGCCAGGGTGTCGATTTCCGCGGCTTCGACCAGCGCGGCACCGGCCATGGCGCAGGCAATCGCGGCAATCCCGCCGCCGGCGGCAAAATCCAGCACCCTGCGGCCGGAGATTTTTTCCGGATGATCCAGAATGTGACGCGCCAGCGCCTGCCCGCCCGGCCAGGCGAAGGCCCAGAACGGCGGCTCCACACCGTGCTCGGACAGCCATGCTTCGGTGGCGCGCCAGATCGGCGTGATTTCCGTGGCCAGATGCAGCACGATCTCCGGCACCAACGCGGCGCGTCCGGGCACGGTGTTGGCCCGAAGGAACGCGCCGGCATCCAGCAGCGGACGGGCGCGCGCCGCACCGTCGGGCGGGGCGCCGCCGGCTGGGACACTGCTGGCCGGATCGGTCACAGCCAGCCGACCAGGATGGCCAGCGCGATGGCCAGCCCGACCTCTCGATTGGCGCGGAACAGCTTCAGGCACAGGGCCGGATCGTAGATGTCCAGCGCCGCGACCTGCCAGGCCAACAGGTACAGCGGCGCCAGCACGGCCACATAGAACCAGATGGACAGGCCAGCCAGCGCGGCCGCCACGATCAGGGCCAGGATGGCGGCGGCGTAGCAGGCGGCCAGGAACGGGCGGGTCCGTTCTCCGAACAGCAGCGCCGTGGAGTGCACGCCCACCAGGGCATCGTCCTCGCGATCCTGATGCGCGTAAATCGTGTCGAAGCCCAGGTCCCACAGGATCGCCGCCGCATACAGCGCGACCCAGGCGGCATCGATCTGGCCGGACGCGGCGGCATAGCCCATCGGCGCGCCAAACCCGAAGGTGAACCCCATCATCAGTTGCGGCCACCATGTCACCCGCTTGGCCAGCGGGTAGATGGCGACCAGCAGCAGGGAACCGACTCCCAGCGCCTGCGCCAGCGGATTGAGTTGCAGCAGCACGGCAAGCCCGATCAGCAGCAGCACCGCCAGGAACACCAGCGCCTGTCGCGGCCGGATCGCGCCCGAAGCCAAGGGCCTCCCCGCCGTCCGCGCTACCTGCCGGTCGATGTCCCGGTCCCACAGATCGTTTACCACGCAGCCGGCCGCCCGCATGGCCAGGCTGCCGATGGCGAACAGCACGATCAGCCGAACCGTCGCGTCCACCGGGGCACCGGCCAGCAGAATCCCCCATACTCCGGGCAGGAACAGAAGCCAGGTCCCGATCGGCCGGTCCACCCGCGCCAGCAGCAGATAGGGCTGCCAAGCCCGCGGCAGGCGAGACACCCAGCCGGTCGCGACGATGTCGGTATGTGTGGTCATGCGTGCTAATCTCCCGCTCGCCCCATCCCGGTCAACCCGACCCAGTCTCAACCCGACCCAGTTTCAACCCGACCCGCTCTCAACCCGACCCGGTCAATCGGAATCGAAGGCCCACCACCAGGATGACACGACCGCCGCGTTTGTTCGTTGCCGCCGATCTGACCGAAGGGGCCGACATCGCCCTGTCCGCGGAGCAGGCGCATTATCTCGACAATGTCATGCGCCGGCGTGTCGGCGACACGATGCATGTGTTCAACGGCCGCGACGGAGAATTCCTGGCCCGGGTCCAGGCCATCGGCAAGCGCGCCACCACCCTGCGGACGGAAACCCGCCTGCGGCCGCAGGAACCGGAGCCAGGCCCCTGGCTGCTGTTCGCGCCCCTGAAGCGCGACGCCACCGACCTGGTGGTGCAGAAAGCGACCGAACTCGGGGTATCCGCGATCCTGCCAGTGATGACCGAACGCACCAACGCCACGCGGGTGAACGAAGCGCGCCTGACCGCGATCGCGGTCGAAGCGGCCGAACAAAGCGAGCGTCTGACCGTCCCCGTGATCCATCCGCCCCGCCGCCTGGCCGCCGTGCTGGACGATTTCCCACCCGACCGGCGGCTTTTCATCGCCGCCGAACGCGCCGATGCGCCGCATCTGCGCGGTTGTTCCCTGCCTTGTGCCCTGCTGGTCGGCCCGGAAGGCGGCTTCGCACCGTCGGAGCTTGACGGATTCCGGCAATACCCCTTTGCTGTGTGTGTGAATCTCGGACCACGCATCCTGCGCGCCGAGACCGCGTGCCTCGCTGGGCTGGCCTTGTTGCAGGCCCCTGGTTGCGGCTAGTACTCTGATCTTCAACCCGAGAGATCTGGGAAACATATGTCCAACCCCGGAGACGCCGACGCGACGCCGATCACGTCGATCCGACAACTGGCCGACCATATCGCCGTCGGGTGTAAGCCCGCCGATCGCTTCCGCATCGGCACGGAACATGAGAAATTCGGCTATCGCCTGGATGACCTGGCGACCCCACCCTATACGCCGGCGGATGGCCAACCCGGCAGCATTCGGGACCTGCTGGCCGGCATGCAGCGCTTCGGCGGAGAGCCGATCATGGATGGGCCGAACGCGATCGGCATAAAGCAGGGCGGCGCCGCGATCTCGCTGGAACCGGCCGGCCAGTTGGAACTGTCCGGTGCGCCGCTGGAAACCCTGCACGAAACGGCGGCCGAGTTCGAAACCCATTACCAGCAGGTGCGTGCCGCGGCCGCGCCGTTGCGGATGGGCTTCTCGCCGCTGGGCTTCCACCCGGTCGCGACCCGCGCCGCAATGCCCTGGATGCCGAAAGGCCGCTACGCGATCATGCGCCGCTATATGCCGCTGGTTGGGTCCATGGGACTGGACATGATGACCCGCACCTGCACGGTTCAGGTCAACCTCGACTATGCCAGCGAGGAGGACATGCGCCGCAAATTGCGGGTTTCCCTGCTGTTGCAGCCGCTGGCCACGGCGTTGTTCGCCAATTCCCCGTTCACCGAGGGCAAGCCGAACGGCTTCCAGTCCTATCGCGCGCATGTGTGGACCGACACCGACAACCAGCGCTCCGGCATTCCCAAGGTGATGTTCGAGGACGGGTTCGGGTTCGAGCGGTATGCCACCTGGCTGATCGACGAAGTGCCGATGTATTTCGTGTACCGGGAGGGGCGCTATATCGACGTCGCCGGGGCGTCGTTCCGTGACTATATGAAAGGCCGCGTCGCGGCGCTGGCCGGCATGGTTGCCACGGTCGGCGATTTCGCGGACCACGTGACGACGGTGTTCACCGATGTCCGCATCAAGCGTTTCGTGGAAATGCGCGGCGCCGATGCCGGGCGGACAGACATGATGGTGGCCCAATCGGCGCTTTGGGTCGGACTGCTCTACGACGATGCCGCGCTGACCGCCGCGGAATCCCTGCTGCGAGGCGCCGGTTGGGACGATGCCGTGACCTTGCGCGCCGCGGTGCCTCGCCAGGGTCTGGCGGCGCAATGGCGCGGGGCCGACCTGCGGGCCTTGGCGCGGGATGTCGTGGCAATCGCGGAAGACGGGTTGCGGGCGCGTAACCGGCGCAACTCATCGGGGGAAACCGAGGCGATCTATCTGGCGCCGCTGCACGCCATCGCGCATGGCGCGCCGAACCAGGCGGAGCATTGGCTGGATCGATACAACGCGGTCTGGAACGGCGATGTCCGGGCGATTTTCGCGGAAGCCGCGATTAACTGAGGCATGATCACGTGAAGCGGTCCGTAACAGCGTGTGAACAGTCCGGGCGGTCCGATCGCGACTTGCGGGTTCCGCGCATCGTGCGGCCCGACGCACAGTCGCCGGCCGCCGGGCAGTTTTCGGGGGCGGCGGGTAAGTTCTTTGAAATATGGGATGGGCTGGCGCGCCTTCCCGATTTCGGGCACTCTTTTGACTCCCGCTCGGCAGCGCGCGATATCTTGCTTGTCCGCGTAACTGGCCTTGCAACCGACCCTTATGGGCATGATTGAATGATGTCAGACAGTCGCAACAACCTCCCGGATGCTAACTCTAAGTCGAGCGGCGTCGATCAGGTTGTGGTGCGGCTGCGGCTGATCGGCCAGATGGAAGCCTGGACCGTCACCAGTGAGAACGTGTTGCCCGCCGGTCGCAAGACCCGCGCGCTGCTGGCCGCGATCGCGTTGTCGGCGCCGCGCCCGGCGCTGCGTGGCCGCTTGGCGGAATTGCTCTGGAGCCGCCGACCGGAGGAGCAGGCCCGCGCGTCCCTCCGCCAGGAAATCCACCGGCTGCTGGAAACCCTGTCCGTCGCCAAGAGCGAAATCCTGATCGTCACCCGCGATCATCTGACCCTGCGGCCCGGCGCCGTCTGGGTGGATGTGGAGGAGGTGATGCGCGCTACGACCAGCCAGCCGGCCTCCCTGTCCTTGCTCGACGGCGACTTGTTGGAAGATCTGGACGGCATCGACCCGACCTTCGACGCCTGGCTGAACGCGGAACGCGAACGTCTGCGCGATCGTGCCCGCAACGTGGCGGAGGCGCTGCTGCGCGAACAGGTGGAGCCCGAGGCGACCATCCCCGCCGCGCAACGCCTGTTGCAGATCGATCGGGCGCATGAAGGCGCGTGGCGTGCGTTGATGCGGGCGCATGCGGCGCGCGGCGAGCGCGGCATGGCGATTCAGGCCTATGATCGCTGCCGAGCGGTGTTGGCGGATTTGCTGGATGCGGCGCCGTCGGTGGAAACGCAGCGGCTGTTGACGGAAATCCGTGGCCCGTCCGGCAGCCGTATGCCGTTGCGCCCGCCGCAAGCGGTCCCGATGCCGGAACCTCTCGCCGTGCTGCCGGAGCCGCCGGAGGAAATCCCCGAGCCGGCCGCCGCGCCGGAGGAACCGCAAGCTGCCCGCGGCGGCGCGCATGTCGGCGTGTTGCCGTTGCAATTGGTCGGCGGGACGGAGGAAGACGCTCATCTGGCGCCTGGTCTGGCCGAGGAAATTACCACGGCGTTGGCTCGGTTCCGCTGGATGTTCGTGGTTTCGTCGAACTCGCTGGGCCGGTTCGCGCTGGAAACCCGGGACGAGGCCGCGATCCGCCGCACCTTCGGCATCGACTTCCTGTTGGACGGCACCATCCAACGCGTGCGCAACCGGTTGCGCATCACCGTCCGGCTGCTGGACCTGCGCGCTGGCAACCAGGTGGTCTGGGCGCGCCGCTTCGACCGGCAGACCAACGATCTGCTGTCGTTGCAGGACGAAATCGCCGCCGAGGTCGTGGCCCAGATCGATCCCGAAATCCTGCTGATCGAAGCTCGGCGGAGCGCGGCTCGCCCGCCGATCGACGCGTCGGCCTATGACCTGATGCTGCGCGCCATCGCCCTGATCGGGCGGATGGACCGGGATCCGTTCATGCGGGCCGGCAAATATCTGTCCAGCGCCATTACGGTGGAGCCGGATTATGCCGCTGCCTATGCCTGGTATGCGTATTGGCACGTGTTCCTGGTCGGCCAGGACTGGGCCGAAGACCCCAAGGGGATGATGGTGGAAGCCGGGCGGCTGGCCGAACGTGCCATCGTGCTGGATCCGTTCGATGCTCGGGCACTGTCGATCGCCGGGCATGTGCGGGCGTTCCTGCACCGGCGGCTGAGGGAGGCGGCGTCGCTGCATGAACGCGCCCTGTCGCTGAACCCGAATCTGGCGATGGCGTGGGCTTTGTCGGCGGTGACGCATGCCTATTTGGGCGACCCGGATGAGGCGGAGCGGCGGAACAACCGCTACAAGAAGCTGTCGCCTCTGGACCCGCACGCGTTCTTCTTCGATGCATTCTTTATTCTGATCCATCTGATGAAGCGCGATTATGAATCGGCTGTGGAGGTCGGGCGGACCGTCAGTGAGATGAACCCGTCGTTTTCCGCCAGCTACAAACCATACCTTGCGGCCCTGGGGCATTTGCGGCGCACCAAGGAAGCCGCGGCCGTGCTTCGGCGGTTGCATGCGCTGGAACCTGATTTCACCATTGAACGTTTCATCACGACAACGCCCCTGGAGCGGGAGAGCGACCGGCTGCATTATGCCGAAGGGCTGCGTCTGGCGGGCGTGCCGGAGCGTGAGGTCGAGCTTGCTGATTCAATGACGGATCGTTGAAGTCCGAGGCCTTTCGGCTGGGTGGCGGCAGCGACGGGTGAAAGACCAGGGCCACTGTTTCGCGCGCACGAAGCGCTGGACAGACTGTTCGTGAAACTCCGTAAGCTTTCGGTATCCCGTGTGCCATCCATTCCATACGGCGCCGGCACACGTGGTTCAGGGTGGCGCGCAAAAATCACGTTCCATTTCGCGGGCGGTCCGCCAACACCGTCATGGTCCGTGCTGGCAGGCCGTCCATAACTTCGCCGAGACCAAAGTAAGCTGCGGATCGCGGATCCGCGCCCGCCATGACGTGGAGAGAGCCATGCTCCATATCAAATGCAGCGAAGACTCTTGCGCTTCGTCCAAGGCTGTGGTGCCTGGGCTGGCGGAGGTTTTTCGGACGGACATTTAGGCGGCCATGGCTGCCTTGCGCTGTGCCATGGACGCCAGGTAGCGCGACGGGACTTCCATGAACGGGGTGCGCTGCCGCAGCCAGCCGGCATGATCGCGCGGATCGTGCATACCCTGATTGTCCGGCATGGCGGGCCAGTCCGGCACATACAGCCATAGCCGCATCAGGTGCCGCCGGCGCGCGATTTCCGGCCAGTTCTCGAAGTCGGTGCGCCCGTGCAGCAAGGCGCGGTTGTTCAGAAACTGGATGTCGCCCTCCCCGATGCTCATGTCCAAATGGAATTCAGGGGACGCCGCGATCCGCTCCACTTCGTCCAGGGCTTCGCGCTGCAACGGCGTCATGACGGTATCGCCAAACTCGACCGCGCGGTTCGGGTAGCTGCCCGAGATGTTGCAGGACAATTGCCCACTCGCGCGGGACAATATCGCCACCCGCCGCACGACGATGCCGGATCCATGGGTCGCGTCCTGATCCATCCGCCGGACCACGTAATCGCCATACAGGGTCGCCAGCAGGTCGGGCCGGGTTTCCAGCATACGGTCATGCACGGCGGCGGCGCTGGCGATCCGACTGACGCCGCCGGATTTCGCACCCTGCACGCACATCAGCGAGACGATGTCGCAGGTATCGGTGTGGAATCGCTGCGCCCCGCCGGCATGGTAGCCGCGGGCATCGGCCTCTATATCGCTGACATCGATGACGTGGCCGAGCAGTTCGCCTTGCCAGGATTGCGGCACAGCGCGTCCGATATGGCAGCCCAGGCCGGCATAGATGCGCGCCATGTCGTCGGTGGAATACTGATCCCGCGGCAGGCCGCGCAACAGCAGGAAACCGCGCCCATGGCGCAGATCATGACCAAGTCGGCCGAGGAACGCTCCGAGGTTGGGCAGCGGGAATGTGGCGGGCGTGATGGCCGGAAAATCGAGATCGCCCAACCCGCGCAGATGGCGCAGCGCCGCGTTGATCTCGGCGATGTCATCCGGGGACAGGCGGTGCATCCCCTCCGCCCGGTAGTCGATCTCGGCGCCTCGCCAGGCGACGGGCCCACCGACCGGCACCAGGGTGGACGGAGAAGCCGGTTCGGCGATCATTGTTTCGCGGCCTGGGCGATGGGGGCGAACGTGACGGGGACCGTGCGGCCATGTGGCGTCGGCCCGTGGGAGAAGTCGATCATGCGGCCTCGTCCTTTGCGCGGTGCGTTCAGGGCGTGTCGGCAAGGGTGCACGCCCTGGATCATTGGTGGATCATAAGGGCGGGCTCGATGCGCTGTCACGCGGGTTCGCGACGACCATGCGGGGGTTTGCCGTGCGGACCGGCCACCGCTTGCTCGCCCGCTGCCATCAATGATACTGCGCACGATTATCTCCGTGCCCGCAAGATCTTCGCAACACGGGGTCGCGGCACGGGTGCGCGACACAGTTTCGCAACAGGGAATAGACACATGCCCAAAAGCACTGCCACGCCGTCGTCACGCCGCAAGTTCCTCCACGGATCGGCGGTCGCCGCCGCGGCCTCGATTGCCGCGCCTTCCATCGCCAAGGCCCAGGGCCCGATCAACATGCGCTGGCAGAGCACCTGGCCCGCGAAGGACATCTTCCACGAATACGCCCTCGACTTTGCCAAGAAGGTCAACGACATGACCGGCGGCGACCTGAAGATCGAGGTGTTGCCGGCCGGTGCCGTGGTGCCGGCCTTCGGGCTGCTCGACGCGGTATCCAAGGGCACGCTTGATGGTGGCCACGGTGTGCTGGTCTACCACTACGGCAAGCAACAGGCGCTCGCCCTGTGGGGGTCGGGCCCCGGCTATGCCATGGACGCCAACATGCTGCTGTCCTGGCACAAATACGGCGGTGGCAAGGAACTGCTGGCCAAGCTGTACGCCTCGATTGGCGCGAACGTGGTGTCGTTTCCCTATGGCCCGATGCCGACCCAGCCGCTGGGCTGGTTCAAGAAGCCGATGACCAAGGCCGAGGACATGCAGGGGTTGAAATTCCGCACCGTCGGCATTTCCATCGACGTCTTCACCGGAATGGGTGCCGCGGTCAGCGCGCTCCCTGGCGGTGAAATCGTTCCCGCGATGGACCGAGGCCTGCTCGATGCGGCGGAGTTCAACAACGCCTCGTCTGACCGGATCCTGGGCTTCGCCGACGTCTCCAAGGTGTGCATGCTGCAAAGCTACCACCAGAACGCCGAACAGTTCGAAATCATGTTCAACAAGACCACGTTCGATGCCCTGCCCGCGAAGATGCGCGCGATCATCGAAGTCGGGGTCGAGGCCGCGTCGGCCGACATGGCCTGGAAGGCCATCGACCGCTACTCGCAAGACTATGTCGAACTGCAGACCAAGGACAAAGTGCGGTTCTACAAGACCCCGGATTCGATCCTGAAGCGCCAGTTGGAGATCTACGATCAGGTCGTGGCCAAGAAAGCCGGCGAAAACCCGCTGTTCAAGGAAATCCTGGAATCGCAGATCACGTTCGCTCGCCGAACCACCCAGTGGGAACAGGATACCGTGGTCAACCGTCGCATGGCCTACGATCACTATTTCGGCCCGCAAGGCGTCGCCCGCAAGACATAAGCGCCAGTCGCGCCACAACCCAATCTGCCCGGGTCTCGGCCCGGGCAGGCATCTGGTGCGTTCAATCTCCAGCGATGCGGGCGCCGGCATTATCCGGCCCGATTTCGGATCGATGTCATGCGCGTTGAGCGAACCCTGATTGTGATCGACAGCATCAGCACCTGGGTCGGCAAGGCCGCGGCCTGGCTGGTCGTCGGCCTGATGCTGATGGTGTGCGTGGAGGTGTTCAAGCGCTATATCCTCAATCAACCCACGGCGTGGATCTTCGACACCAGCAATATGCTTTACGGCACGGCCTTCATGCTGTGCGGCGCCTACACGCTCGCCCAGGGTGCGCATGTGCGCGGCGATTTCCTTTACAGTTCGATGCGGCCTCGCACCCAGGCGACACTCGATCTGGCGCTTTACGTGATCTTCTTCCTGCCGGGCATCGCGGCCCTCGTCTATGCTGGCTATTACTATGCTGCGGACTCCTGGCGGATCGCCGAGCGGACGACGGTTGGCTCGGGGCCGCCGCTGTATCCGTTCAAGACGATCATTCCGCTCGCCGGCGCTTTTGTGCTGCTGCAGGGCGTGGCCGAAATCCTCCGCTGCATCGCCTGCCTGCAAACCGGCACCTGGCCCGCTCGGCTTAAGGACGTGACCGAAATCGATGTCGTCGAGGAACAGCTTGCCCATAGCGAGCATGTCGATGACGACGTCCGCCGCCAGGCGATCGCGCAGGCCCAGAACATAGAAGATGCCGCCCGCCAACGAGGCCTGGGTGGGGGTGGCAAAGGCGGGGGTGGGGAGCAAAACCGGTGAGCAATCCAGCACTCGGCATTCTGATGCTGACCTTGATCGTGGTCGTCATCATGATGGGCTTCCCGACGGCGTTCACGCTGATGGGACTGGGCATATTTTTCGGCTTCATCGCCTATTTCAAATCCGGCCAGGCGTGGTCCGACAATCTGGTTTTCGACCTGATGGTGCAGCGCACCTACGGGGCAATGACCAACGACGTGCTGATCTCGATCCCGCTGTTCGTCCTGATGGGCTACGTGATGGAGCGCGGGGCTCTGGTCGATCGGATGTTCTACAGCATCCAACTGGCCTTTCGGAACGTGCCGGCATCCCTGGCGGTTGCCACTCTGATCGTATGCACGTTCTGGGGTATCGCCAGCGGTCTGGTCGGAGCGGTGGTGGTGCTGATGGGTGTCATTGCCTTCAACCCGATGTTGCGGGCTGGCTACGATGTGCGGCTCGCGTCCGGGGTCATCACCGCCGGCGGCACGTTGGGCATTTTGATCCCGCCCTCGGTCATGATCATTGTCTATGCGGCGGTGGCGGGCCAGTCGGTCGTGAAGCTTTACGCGGCGGCGATGTTTCCCGGGTTTTTCCTGGCCCTGCTCTACCTGATCTACGTCATCGGCTGGGCGTTGCTGAACCCGAAGATCGCCCCGCCACTGCCGGCCGAACAGAAAAAGGTGCCGGTTCCCGCGTGGATGGTGACGTTCGGGGATGTCTATACGCGCAACATGCCGGCCAGCCTGGTCCGGGCGCTGTTCGCATCCAAGGGAGCACGGGGGATCGATCGCGGCGATGGACGCGGGGTCGGTCACGGGATCCTGCTGCAATATCTGGCCTATGCCTTGGTCCCCTTGACCCTGGTCGGCGGGACGTTTGGGCTGATCTGGTGGTATGTCGTCATCCACCAGCAATCGCGGGTGGAGGCAGCGCCGGAAGGCTTGCAGCAACTCGGCTCCGTCGTGCCGGATGTCCCATCGGCGGCGGACATGGGGCCACCACCCGGCTTCGCGTTGTGGTTTACCATCTTTGCCGTTGCCGCGGCGGTCGTGCTGATACGCTACTACTGGCGCATGACCGGGGAGCGGCTGGAAATCGTCAGGCTTCTGACCACCTCCATCGCACCGCTGGGCATTCTGACCGTCGTTGTCCTTGTGGTCATTCTGTTCGGCATCACGACCGCGACGGAATCCGCGGCCGTCGGCGCGGCCGGGGCGTTTCTGCTGGCGATTCAGGCCGGCACCTTGGATTGGAAGCGGACCAAGGAAGCGGTCTTCCTGACCGCCAAGACCACATCCATGGTCTGCTGGCTGTTCGTCGGCTCCGCCCTGTTTTCCGGCGTGTTCGCGATCCTGGGCGGCCAGGCATTGCTGGAGCAGTGGGTGCTGTCGCTGAACCTGACGCCGCTGCAATTCATGCTGCTGTCGCACGCGATCATCTTTATCCTCGGCTGGCCGCTGGAATGGACCGAGATCATTGTGATCTTCGTGCCGATCTTCCTGCCCATGCTGAAGCATTTTGGTATCGATCCGGTGCTGTGGGGCACCCTGGTGTTCGTGAACCTGCAAGCGGCGTTCCTGTCGCCACCGGTCGCGATGTCGGCTTTCTACCTGAAGGGCGTATCGCCGCCGTGGGTCACGCTGAACCAGATATTCGCCGGCATGATGCCCTATATGCTGATCGTGATTCTTTGCATGGTGTGCATGTATGCGTGGCCCGGATTGACGCTGTGGCTGCCGAACGTGCTTTACGGGCCAGGCTGACGGGTGAAATCCGCGGCGACAGTGTGTGCTCGCCTGGGACTCGCCGGAGGCTAGCGTCTGTCGCAATTCGGGCGTCTCGGCGGCAATCGCGGCGTGATTTCTGTCGGCGAGTGGCCGGGTCTGATGCACGCAAGCAGGTTCGTATGTCTGACGAAGCGAACTGGCATCGCGTCACCGTCATGGCCGGACCTGATCCTCCAACCCGCCGTTTGAAGCCCGGCAATGACGAAGGGGCGGTGCAACGGTCAAGGGTGAGGGCCGTTGGCATCACGTGGTTGTCAGGCCACTAATCTCGGATGGCGAATACCCGATTTCCGCCAGGATTTCCGCCGTATGTTCCCCCAGCACCGCGCCGCCCCGCCGGATGGTCGCCTGCGTCACGGAAAACCGGGCCGCGGGGCGCGCCTGGCGCAGCCGGCCGGCGATCGGGTGGTCGGTTTCGACGACAATCCCGGTGGCCTGAACCTGTGGGTCTGTGATCATGCCGGTCCGGGTCAGCACCGGGGCGCACGGGACGCCCGCCGCGGTCAGCCGATCCAGCCATTCCTCGGCGGGGCGGGTGAGCAGGACCTCCTGCGTCATGGTCAGACGGTCGTTGATGTTCTTTTGCCGCAGGGCCGGAGTCTTGAAGCGCGGGTCTTCCAGCCATTCCGGCTTGTCGAGCGCCCGGGTCAGCGCCGTCCATTCCTTGTTGGTCTGGACGGCGGCGCTGATATGGCCGGTCTCGGTCGCATAGATCAGGTCGATGAAACTGGCGGCTTCCTGCTGCGGGAATTCCCCGCCGACAAAGGTCTGGCTGCCCATGTCGGACGCCCACAGGAACGCGATCACCGCTTCCAGCATCGACAGGCGGATATGCTGGCCCTGGCCGGTTCGTTCCCGTGACAGCAGGGCCGCGGTAATGGCCTGGGACGCGGTGATGGCGGTCATCTTGTCCGGAATGATGGTGCGGACCAGCCTCGGCCGTTCGTTGTCCGACCCGGCCTGGATGGTGGCGAGGCCGGACATCGCCTGCACCAGCGGATCGTAGGTCGGCTTGTCGGCATAGGGGCCCATTTCCCCGAAACCGCTGATCGAGACATAGACGATGTCGGGCTTGACGGCGCG
>CAMBXJ010000020.1 GCA_945871455.1 Asaia bogorensis | reverse complement strand
ATGCCGTTCCGCCCGCTGCCTATGACTATGTGCGGTCCGAGATCGTGCCCGCGCTGCTGCGGGAGAAGGAAAAGGGCAAGTTCCGCTTCCTGGGCGTGACCGAGACGTCCCCCAACGACCACGAACAGATCATGGCCAACCGGGCGGCTAGGGACACGCCGTGGGATTGCATCATGCTGGCGTTCAACCTGATGGATCAGGTCGCGCGGACCCAGGTGTTCCCGCATACGCTGGCAAATCGCGTTGGCACTCTGATGATGTTCGCGGTGCGCAGCATCTTCGCCCGGCCCGCGCAATTGGTCGCCACCGTGAAGGACCTGGTGGCCGAGGGTAAGCTGCCGGCGTCGCTGGCGGAAACCGACGAACCACTGGGCTTTCTGATCCACCCGGATGGTGCGTCCAGCCTGACCGATGCGGCGTACCGCTATGTGCGCCACGAGCCGGGCGTCGACGTCGTGCTGTTTGGCACCGGCGACAGCGAACACCTGCGTGCCAATATCACCTCGATTTTGAAGCCCGCCTTGCCGGCGGCGGATCGGGAGAAGCTGGCGACGATGTTCAGCCATCTGCGGGGCGTCGGGTTGGAAATCCCCCCGATGGCGCGGCAGAGATAGGCACCTCTCCGGGAGCGTGATTGTCCTGGGACCCCGGCCGGTTCCAAACGGTGCCGGCAGCAGGCCAGTGGTTGGGCGCGGCCGTGGGTCGAGGCCACCGCTCCACGAAACCTCCACGCCGGAATTGGCCGGGAAGCGGCGTTATATGTGTGCACGCGGGAGGTCCAGGCGGTTCATGAGGCGCCGGGGCTGAGCGGTTTTGGTGGTGGGGAGCTTGAAGGGCTGGGTTTCCCGCATGTTCCGGCGAGCGATTGCGGTCGATCCGAGTTCGGCGGCCGGTTCGAATTTGCCGATGCGAGTTTGAACGTTTTTGATATGTTCTTCTCATGGCGAGGCGTTTCGTGGCAAGGGTTTTATGGTTCGGATATCGGTTCAGCACCGTGAGGTAAGTGGCTGTAAATTCTCTATTTGTACAATTTATGTGCAATGGTTAACGGCTGAGTCTCTGTTTTGGGATTGGCGGGGCGCGCAGCGGCCACTGCTGGCGCCCGAGTTTGGTTTTGAAGTGAGGATAGCGGTGTATTGGATTGAATTCAGACGACGATTCAGATCGTTTTGAGATATTGGTTTAAGTTTCCCAGGATCAGGGGTCCGTTGCGGAATCATGCGGATTCAGGGGGTTTTTGTTCCGATTCCCTGCGGGATGAGGGGGGTATTGTTTCGGTGTGATGCTGTTAACCTTGCGGTTTCGGTGCCTGGAATTTAGGCGTGCGGGTTCTGGCACGAGATTGTACGCCCAGATTGCCAAGGGGGTGGGTTCCTTCGTCGGACCGGGTGAACTGACACCGTGGGAGCGCGCGGATCTGCCCCAAATTGGATTGGGGTGGGGCGTCCGATCATGGGGGCTGGTTTGTTTCGGGCGGCAGGCTAGCTGGACATTGTGCCGGATGGCGGTCTGCATGGGCGCGATCTCGACGCGTCCCAAATGGCGGCACGGAGGTTCTGCGCTTTCGCGCCTGAGCGCTGCCTCGCGGGCGTGCCCCCTGCGTTCAGCGAGCGTGCACTGGGGAACATGTACCGTCACCAGCCAGGCAGCTGGCCGTGAAATTCGTTCAGGGCTGTGTTCTGCACCTGAATTGTGGTCCGAAAGAACGCCATGATTTCGGGGGTCTGATGTTGGTTCGTAATTACTGAATATTGCTACACGAAGGCTGAGGTTTTACTTAATTTCTCTACGGTTGCCGAGCATCCGGCGTCTGGGCTTGGTACTCTTGGAACAATCAGTCCGATCCCATGGTGAACGCAGCGTTCGACTGTTCAAATGAACATATATGTTACGAAACGCCACCGAAACCGGCAAGTAAGCGAGAGGCGATGTCTCATGCACGAGGGAACCACATGCCCTGGACGCAGGGGGCAAAGGTTCAAATTTGTTTGCTCCGACCAGTCGCTAAGTATTACTAACAAAATTCAGATGGAGAGTCCTAAACCGTAACGACCGACAAGGTGGAGGCTTGGGCGCTCAAGGAATAGATGCTCGTTCCAACTCACTGATTTTCGATCAGCGCCAAGAGCGCGCTTCGCAGCGCCGGAATCTCCTCGTCCGCTGTCTTCCAAAGAATATTTGGGTCGATCTCGAAATAGGCATGGATCAGCCGATTGCGTATCGCCGTGATCTGGCTCCACGGCACGTCAGGCGCGGCTTGCCGGGGGGGGCAGCCGAAATCTTTGTAGCCGCCTCTCCAACGACTTTGATCGTCCGCACGAGGGCGAATAAATACAACGGCTTTTATAGCGCTGTTTGTTGGGACTGCGGAGATCCGGTCTGCTTGGCGAACCGAACCGCCGGCGGTGTTGTCGCAATCTTGCTTCTTCGTGCCCTTCGTGTCTTCGTGGTGGAGAATCGTGGAACTTACCCAGGACACCTTGCCTGTCCGCGAGAGTCCCATGGGTTCCGCACACCACGAACCGCGGCTCCGCGATTCTTGCCACGAAGTTGGCCAGCGGCCGCGGCGGCACCCCCATGGCAGAAAATGGCGGTTTTCCGCTGCTTGTTCGGATTCCGGGGCCTATTTTCATGGTAGACTCGAAGATACGAAGGGCACAAAGCAGGCGCTGGAGAAACAGGGCCCGCTGGTTGATGCCATTGCGCCTCAGGCCGAAGTCAGTCTCCCAAAAAAATAACGATATAAGAACAAAAATATGCGGTCGTGATCCAGGCCCGAGCGACCTCGTCCCGCGATGAAGCCGGCCACAGTGTCGGTCGCCTCCAGCATAAGGCGTACGCGGATGCGATCCTCGGACGGCAAGTTCGACCGCGGCGGTGCGCAGTACATCGTCGCGGAAACGGGCGCTCAGATCGGGGGCGGTACGAAGGTCAACCCGCCTTCCGTCGAGTAACGCGGACAACTCCGCCTCGATCCCCGCGAGACGAAGCGGGTCATGTTCCGATCTTAGGCCGAATCCCATCAGCAGATTGACATCGCTGTCCGGCGTGGATGTGCCCTTCAGGACGGACCCGAACAGCGACAGACGCCGGATCGCATTCCGTCGGCACCGCGGCGCGAGGCCGATGTGGTCTGGGAAAATCCGGTCCAGCATCGTCCCGCCTCGTGCATCGCCATCGGAGACTCTACGTGCCGCGCCATAACCGTTCTCGGTCCGCACCCGCCACACATTGTCACGCACCAAATCGCCGCATCACGATGACGGCGGTGCCGGATGGCAGCCCCCAACCCTCAAACGTCCAGATTAGCCACCTTCAACGCGTTCCCAACAATAAACTCCCGCCGAGGCTCCACCACGTCGCCCATCAGCGTGCTGAACACCTGACCGGCATCCTCACTGTCGCCGACCTTCACCTGCAACAAAGTCCGCACCGCCGGGTCCAGCGTGGTCTGCCACAACTGATCCGGGTTCATCTCCCCCAGCCCTTTGAACCGCTGCACCGACAAACCCCGCCGCCCATGCGCGATGATCGCGTCGAACGTCGTTGCCGGCCCCGCCGGTCGCGCTTCGCGGTTGTCCAGCTTCAAGGTCGCCGGTTCGGAGAACCGTTGCATCAGCATCTCGGCCCGATCCGCCAGCCACCGCGCCTCGGCACTGCGCAGCGCCGAGGCTTCCAGCGCATACCGCTCCGCCACGCCGCGTACCGTGCGGGACAAGGTCAATCCATTATCGGCACTGACCACCCAACCCCGCTCGGTCGGCAGGGACACCGCGTTCAAACGCGTCACCAGGCCAGGTGCGGCCGCCGTCGCACGGGTCGCATCCGTCGTCAGCACGCCCGCAATCGCCGCCTGTTCCAGCAGCGCCACCGGAATCTGCCCGGCCAGACGGCGGATGTTCAACGTGGCCTCGCGCAGGACCCGGACCTCCCGGCGCAATTCATCGTCCTCGTGGGCATCGCCGTTGGCGTAGGTCAGGCGCGCGTCCGCCAAAGCCTTATCCAGAAGAAACGACTCCAGCGCCGAATCGTCCTTCAGATAGCGCTCGTCATTGCCCCGCTTGGCGCGATACAGCGGCGGTTGGGCGATATAGAGATGCCCCCGCTCGATCAGTTCCCGCATCTGGCGGAAGAAGAACGTCAGCAAAAGCGTGCGGATATGCGATCCATCCACATCCGCGTCGGTCATGATGACGATGCGGTGGTAGCGCAGCTTGCTGACCTCGAACCCGCCCTGTTCGACCGGGCCTTGCCCGATTCCGGTGCCCAGCGCCGTGATCAACGTGCCGATTTCCTGGCTGGACAGCATGCGGTCGAACCGCGCCCGCTCCACGTTCAGGATTTTGCCCTTCAGCGGCAGGATCGCCTGGTATTTCCGGTCGCGGCCCTGTTTGGCGGACCCACCCGCGCTGTCACCCTCGACGATGAAGATTTCGCACTTGGCGGGGTCGCGTTCCTGACAATCCGCCAACTTGCCGGGCAGAGTGGAAATATCCAGCACGCCCTTGCGCCGGGTCAGTTCCCGCGCCTTCCTCGCCGCTTCCCGGGCGGCGGCGGCGTCCATCACCTTCTGAATGATGGATTTGGCTTCCCGAGGATGGGTTTCAAACCAATGGGACACGGCATCGGCCACCGCGGCCTGCACCACCGGCTGTACTTCCGAACTGACCAGCTTGTCCTTGGTTTGCGACGAGAATTTCGGGTCCGGCACCTTCACCGACAGCACGGCGGTCATGCCTTCCCGCATGTCCTCGCCGACCAGGGCCAGGCTGTCCTTCTTGCCCATCCCTTCGGCGTATTTCGTCACCACGCGGGTCAGAGCCTGACGGAATCCCGCCAGATGCGTGCCACCGTCGCGCTGCGGGATGTTGTTGGTGAAGGCCAGCATCGTCTCATGGAAACTGTCGTTCCAGGACAGCGCGAACTCCACCCTTATCCCGGCCTGGTCGTCAGCGGTGCGCAAGCTGATCGGCGGCGTGATGACCGGGGTCTTGGACCGGTCCAGATACTCCACGAACGCGACCAGACCGCCATCGTAGCGCATCACGCTTTCCACCGCCGGCGCGTGCCGTTCGTCGCGCAACACGATGGTCATGCCGGAGTTCAGGAACGCCAGTTCCCGCAGCCGGCGTTCCAGCAGGCCGAAATCGTATTCGGTCTTGGTGAATGTCCCCGGACTGGCCTTGAACGTCACCTCCGTCCCGCTGCCGCGATCCGCTGGGCCAACGATCGCCAAAGGTGCATCGGCGTCGCCATGGCGGAAGCGGATCATATGCTCCTGCCCCAGGCGCCAGATGCGCACCTCCATCCATTCCGACAGCGCGTTCACCACCGCCGCGCCGACGCCATGCAGGCCGCCGGACACCTTGTAGGAGTTCTGGTTGAACTTGCCGCCGGCATGCAGCCGGGTCAGCACGACCTCCGCCGCCGAGATGCCTTCCTCATGCATATCGGTCGGGATGCCGCGCCCGTTGTCGCGCACGGTCACGCTGCCGTCGCCGTTCAAGGTCAGCTCGACCCGATCCGCGAATCCGGCCTGGACCTCATCGACCGCATTGTCGATAATTTCGAACGCCATGTGATGCAGGCCGGAGCCGTCATCCGTGTCGCCAATATACATGCCCGGTCGTCGCCGGACGGCATCAAGCCCCTTCAAGACCGAGATCGACGCCGCGTCATAGGCGTCGGGGTTGGTGGGATCGGATTCGGGGGGCGGCTCGACGGGATCGGACATGCCGGAGAATGGCTCCTGAAGGTGCAAATGATACTATAGATATATAGCAGCTACAGCGCGTCAGGGACAGGGGGGAGCATCGCCTCATTTGATCGCCACCCCGACGAACATGACCGACGCCCGCCGCTCAGCCCGCGACACCTTCGTCCGAGGCGCTGACGCCCCCCTGGAACCGTTCGTCCCGCCACAACCCACCATCACCCGTCCGAAACGCCTCCGCCCGCTCGGCCAGCCCCAGAAACAGGTCTGCGTCGGTGCCGGTCATCACGGTCTGGCTCTCCAATCCGGCCAGCGCCTCGAACAAGGCCGCCCGCCGAACCGGGTCCAGATGCACCGCCGGTTCATCCAGCAGCAGCAGAGGCGCAAACCCGCGCGTCGCCGCGATCACCGAGGCATGCGCCAGGATCACCCCGACCAGCAGCGATTTCTGCTCACCCGTGCTGGCCAGGGCCGCCGGCGTGCCGGTGGTCGCGTCCTCCAAGGTCAGGTCGGTGCGGTGAGCGCCCAGGATGGCCGAACCGGCCGCGTTGTCGCGAGGCCGATTCGCGGCCAGAGTCTCCCGCATCCAATCCTCCACCGCCAGCGCCGGTTGCTCGGTCAGGCGTTCGGCGATCGGACAACGCAGGCCGATCAGCGCCGCCGGAAATGCCCCCGCGACCCCGGCCGCCAACGCGGCGTTCAGCCGATTGACCAGGGTCAGACGGGACGCGGTGGCGGTCACCGCGTGACGAGCCATCGCATCCTCCAACCCGGCGAGCCAGGCCCGATCGCCGCGCCCTTCCGCCAGCAGCCGGTTGCGGCTGCCGGTTGCGGTGTCGTGCGCCGCCATCTCGCTGGCATGCGTGGGTTCCAGCGCCCAGACCAACCGATCCAGAAAGCGCCGGCGCCCTGACAGCCCGTCCTGGAACAGCCGGTCCATCTGCGGTGTCAGCCAGACCGAGGCGGTTCGCGCGGCAATCTCCGCCTGGTTGCGCGGGGCGGCGCCATCCAGGCGGAACACACGGCGATCGGTGCCCGCATCCGGCGCCGAACCAGTGCCGATATCGGTGATACCAGATGCGCCAATACCGGATGCGGTGATGAAGCGACCGGCGACCGCCCAACCGCCGGTCGATCCGCGTCGGGGCAAATCGACATTGCGCGCGCCCCGCAGTCCTCGGCCAGGCACCAACAGGGAGATGGCCTCCAGAAGATTGGTCTTCCCACTTCCATTGGGACCATAAAGCACGCCGATTTTCGCCGCCGGGCGCCAGGTTAGGGACGCATAGTTGCGAAAATTCGTCAGGATGAGGCGCTGGAGGCGAGGCACATCGCGAAAATGGCAGCCTGGCGCCGGCGGCGATAGGGCCAATGGGGAAAGGGCCAGTGGGACAAGGTTGGTGGGGAAAGGGGCCGGGTCAAGTTCGTCAACGCCGGGCTGGGGACGCCGATCGGTCGCTGTCAGGTCTGCTGGCATAAGGCACGTCGTCAATCGAACCGCATGTCCGATGATACCCGCCAAGAGAATACCCGGGGGACTCCAGTAGGGATTCCCGTCTCTCCCTGACCGGAGAGACTTGCCGGATTGGCACCCTCGGAAGACAATCCCGCCGATCAGCCGCAAGTCAGTAGAAGGCGCCGATCGTGAGTTCCAGAATTCTTGCCAAATTGTTCTCCGGGCGGCTGCACTATGCCTGGATCGTTCTCGGTGTGATGTTCTGCTCCACCCTCGTCGGCATGGGTGTCCGCTCCGCCCCCGGCGTCATCATCGTGCCGTTGCAACGTGCCTTCGGATGGGACATTGCGAAGATTTCCGGCGCTGTGTCGCTCAATATCCTGTTGCTTGGCCTGCTCAGCCCGGTGATGGCGGCGCTGCTGGACGGGTTCGGACTGAAGCGCACGTTGCTGGTGTGTCTGGGGCTGATGCTGGCGGGCACCGTGCTGTCCGGCTTCATGACCCAGGCCTGGCAGCTTTACGCGACCTGGGGAGTGATGGTTGGCGTCGGGTCCTCCGCCGGCGCGATCGGCATGGCGACCGCGGTAGTGAACCGTTGGTTCGTTTCCAGACGCGGTGTCGCGATCGGCATCATGATCTCCGCCAATGCAGCGGGGCAGTTGATCTTCCTACCGTTGCTGGCGGATTTGTCGTCGCGCTACGGCTGGCAGGCGGTTTCGTTCACCGTCAGCGCCGCGATCGCCATGTTGATCCCGGCCCTGATGATCCTGCTACCGGAATCCCCTGACCGTATCGGCCTTCGTCCCTATGGCGCGCTGGGCCCGACGCCGGAGCGCGGGCCGGCGAGTTGCTGACCCGTCGGGGCGATCGGCCGGCCCGCACCCGCGCCTCTGTCGCACCCGCGCCTCTGGCGCCCACCCGAGTGGCCGGATAAATTGACACTTCGTGATAAGTAACGACGCATGTCGGGGAGAAAGGTCATGGTATCACGCCGCTGGTTCGTCGCCGCGACCGCAGCGACCGCCGGGGTCGGGCTGGGTCAGCCGCTGCACGCCGCGACGTCGGATACGCTCGATACCGCCATCGTCGGTGGCGGGGTGTCCGGCCTTTATTCCGCCTTCCGCCTGGTAGAGGCCGGCATGCCCGCCAACCAACTGGCGGTGTTCGAGGCGACGGATCGGATCGGAGGCCGCACGTTTTCGGTTCGCATGCCGGGAGCGGAAGGAATCGTCTCCGAATTCGGTGGCATGCGCTACCTGACCAGCCACCGAATCGCCGCCAACCTCATCGAGCACCTGGCCATTCCCAATCGCGGATTCCCCATGGGGGGGGCGGACAACCTGGTCTACATCCGTGGCAAGCGCTGGAAGGTGCGCGATTATGCGCGCAAGGGCGCGATACCGTTCGACCTGGCGCCAGACGAGCAGGGACTTGATCCCGTCGCACTGATGGTGAAGGCGATCGACCAGGTCATTCCGAACGCAGAGCGGCTGACAATGGCGCAGTGGGCGCCGATCCAGCGGGACGCGCTGGTGGACGGGCGCCCGCTGCATGCCTGGGGCTACCGAGAGCTGCTGAACCGCTTTCTGTCGCAGGAAGCGATGGCGGTGGTGCGCATGGGCGGCGGCTATCTGTCGATCCCAACGAGTTGGAGCGCAAGCGAGGCCCTGCCCTGGCTGCTCGCCGATTTTGCCAATCACCCGCAGTATCGCACGCTGAACGATGGGCTGCAGTCCCTGGCCCTCACGCTTGCGTCGCGGCTGGGCGGCAAGGGCGTCGCCACCGAAATGGGGCATCGCCTGGTCAGCCTGCGGGTGCCGACCCAGACCGGCACCGGGCTGCATGAGCTTGCGTTCATGACTCCGTCGGGCCTGCGTGTGATCCGGGCGCGTCGGGTGATCCTTGGGCTGCCGCGCCGCTCTCTGGAACTGATCGAGGACTTCGCGGCCCTGAGGGATGCCAGCGTGCGCAGGCTGATGGGAAGCGTGACCCCACGATCCCTGTGCAAGGCGTTCATGATCCATCCGGAGCCTTACTGGCGCCAGTTCGGGCTGACCAGCGGCAGCGCCACGACCGATCTGCCAGCGCGCCAGTTCTATTATTTCGGCTCGGAGCCGGAGCGCGGCGCCAACCCCTCGGGCTTTGCCACAATGGCCTATTTCGACGGCGACTCGGAGGATTTCTGGGACGGGCTGAGACAGGTGGAAAGCCCTGGTGCGCGCGGCTTCACCCGGATGGACCCGAACGGGCCGTTCGTATTCGAGATGCTGCGTCAGTTGGTCACCGTGCACGGACTTTCGGCACCGCCGCCCGTCCTGTCGGCCGGCTACATGAACTGGGGCGACGATCCCTATGGCGGCGGCTGGCATAGCTGGAACCAGGGCGAGAAAAGCTGGGAGGTGATGGATCGCATTCAGACCCCGTTGCCCGGAGTATCGCTGCATATCGTGGGTGAGGCGTGGTCGACAGGCCAGGGGTGGGTCGAGGGCGCGCTGCAAACGGCGGAGAACATGCTGTCCTCGCGATTTAACCTGCCCCGGCCAGCCTGGCTGCCCTAATAGGCCGCGGTCGCCGCGGCGAAGATGCGCTGCGTCTGAGCGAGGAAATCCGCGGACAATTGGCCGGCACCGCTGAAGCGGTAGGGCCGGCCGTTATCATTTGGGGGCGGGCGATGCCAATGGTCATGTTCGGTCGTGGCCTTCCGATCGCGCAACAAAAGCGGTGCCACGCCACGGACGTTGTCGAAGCCAAGCAGGCGGGTTCCGCTCGGATCGTGCAGCGTGAAAGAGGAGAGGATCCCGTGCGGTGGCAGCGCTGTCGGTTCCGCTGAAAGTCAATCCTCGGACAGCGGGCGATCACGTAGTGTTATACCAACCTGCCAAAACAATGACCCACCGGCACTGCAATTCCGTCATGGCGGCCCCTCGGGTCAAGCCCGAGGAACAGGCTCCGGGCCGCCATCCACGACTGCCGTGGTTGCAGCCTGGGCAATTCGTGGATGCCGGCCGGAGCCTGTCCTCGGGCCGGCCCTTTGCCGGACCCGGGGGGCGGCATGACGAGGTGGCACCGACCGGAGAGTCGATCTTTTCGCGGGTTGGTATTAGACATCGGTCCCACGAATGACATAACGTGCGGGCATGCAGGACGTCGCTTACGATCAGGATATCTTGGCGTGGTCGGACCAGCAGGCCGAGCTCTTGCGCCGGCTGGCAAAGGGGGACCGTGTCAACGGTATCGACTGGGCGCATGTCGTCGAGGAGATCGAGGACGTGGGCCTGTCGGAGCTGAACGCGGTTCGAAGCCATCTGCGACAGATGTTGGTTCATCTCCTGAAATGCGCGCTGTGGCCGGACCATTCGGCGGTCCGGCACTGGCGAGAGGAGATCGTCGCGTTTCAGGCGGAAGCCGAGCAGCGGTTCGCGCCGTCGATGCGACAGAGAATTGATCTGGATCGTCTGTTCGCGCTGGCGGCTCGTCAGGTGGCCGCGAGCGATCTGGGGGATGGCGGGCGGCGTGTGCCGGAAAGATGTCCGTGCTCTTTGGATCAGTTGTTGCGCGAGGACGTGGCGGGATTGGTGGAGCGGGTTGCCGGGAACCTGTCGAACCAGGCTGAACATCCTGGCTGATCACGGATTGGAGACTGGCGTGGCGGCGCCCGGAACGGGACATCCGCCAGCAGCCGTCGATACGGCGCCGGGGAGCGGCGCGAAAGCGCATCGCACGAACGCTCAACCTTGGATCACACCCCCTCGGTCAGTTGCCGCATATCCTCCAGCGCGTCGGCGAACTCCGCCATGAAATCCTGCACGACGGATCGGGCCGAGGGGATGCCGTCCACCAATCCGACGCCCTGGCCGACGAAATAGCTGACCAGGGGCAGGGCCGCCGCGTTGCCGGCCTCGGCGGATTTGTTGACGCGCTGCATTGCCGGTTCCGCCAACAGGCCTTGCAGCGGCATGGGCAGGAAGCCCGGGCTGTCGGGGCCTTCCCAGGCGTCGGTCCAGGCCGAACGGAGCTGGCGGGAGGGTTTGCCGGTGCGACCGCGGGATCGGATGGTGTCGCGGGAGCGGGCGGCGACCATCTTGTCGCGAAACACCGGGGAGGTTTCGGCCTCGGCCGTTGCCAGCCAGACCGAGCCGGTCCACGCGCCGGCCGCGCCCATGGCCATGCAGGCGGCCATCTGCCGTCCCGTCATGATGCCGCCGGCGGCCAGCACCGGGACCGGGCGCATGCCCTTGATCGCGCGCAGCACCTCGGGGATCAGCACCATGGTGGAGACTTCGCCGCAATGGCCCCCGGCCTCTCCACCCTGGGCGACGATGATGTCGACGCCCGCTTCGACCTGGCGCACGGCATGTTCGCGAGCGCCCACCAGGGCTGCGCAGGGGATGCCGTGGTGGCGGGCGCGGTCCATCATGGAACGTGGGGGCACGCCGAGGGCATTGGCGATCAGGCGGATCGGATGGCGGAAGGCGACATCCATCAGTTGCTCGCCGGTGTCGAACTGATACGGCGGCGGGGCGTTCGGGTCGTCGCGCTGCGGGCCAGGGATGACGCTGGCGGGATCGACGCCGTGGCGTTGCAGCAGGTCGTGCACGAATGTCCGGTGTGTCTCCGGGATCTGGGCCAGCATCGTGCCTGTGTTGACCCCTGCCTCGGTACGGACGGACAGGTTTTCCGGGATCAGCAGGTCCACGCCGTAGGGACGGCCGTCGATATGATCATCTATCCAGCGCAGCTCGACTTCCAGTTCCTGGGGGGAGCAGCGGGCCGCACCGAGCACGCCGAAGCCACCGGCCTTGCTGACGGCGGCGACGACGTCGCGGCAATGGCTGAAGGCAAAAAGTGGAAACTCGATACCGAGACGGTCGCAGAGCGCGGATTTCATGCGGGTTCCTGGAGTGGGAGGGGTGGGGCCGGCGCGGGGCAGGGGGGGGCCTCGCGCCGGGTCGCCGGAAGGTATCAGCCGCGCTGGAGCAACTCGATGGAGACATTCTGTGGCGCCGTGAGGAAGGCGATGCGCACGCCGGGCCGGATGGTGGTTGGGTCCATCGTGAATGTCACGCCCTTGGTCTTAAGTTCGGCCACGGCGGTGTCGATGTCTTCGACGGTCATGCCGAAATGATCCATGCCGAGAAACGGCATAGACGGGGCGGCGCCGACCTTGGCGGGATCGACCGGGGCGAGGAAGACCTTCTGGCCGCTGAGGTTCAGGTCGATGCGGCTGGAACCGTCGGGCTGCTTCGTGCGGACGATTTCGGCACCGAGGTTGGATTCGTACCAGGCGGCGGTGGCCTCGGGGTCCGGGGTTTTGAGGTGGATATGTTCCCAGGTGAATTTGGTCATGCTGTCTCTCCCTTGGGGCGATGGATCGGTCGTCAATAGGGTATTTTCGCGGTGGCGGGAACGGTGGGGCGGCAGCCGCGGACTCCTGCGTTACGGTAGAGCTTGCGGGCCATATCGAACCATTGCTGGTGGGTGCGTTTCAACAGGTCAGCGGTGTTGGCAAGCCCCAGCGGTTGCGCCGTGCGCGGGTAACTCGTCCAGCCGCCGCGTCCGCTCGGTCACCGTCACTTCGATCTCGTCACCCAATCGCGCCAGAATGGTCATCAGACGGTCCACGGTAAATCGGCCCAGCCTGGCTCGTCTGATGCGGGAGAAGTCGGCGGCGGCCACTCCCGTGATCTCCTGGGCCTTGCGGACTGTGAGACCCTGCTCCTCCAGCAGTCGGATGATTCGCGACGCAAGGATGGAGCGCAACTGTTCGAGATCAGGATTGGGAAGCCCCATGTCGCGGAAGACGTTGCCACTACCGTGAACCACTTCAATGTCGTCATTCATTTCAATGTCTCCTTCAGCCGCTTCAGGCGCTCCTCGATCAAATTGATCTCGGATTTCGGGGTTTTGGCACCACTGCGGGACTTCTTCTGGAATGCGTGAAGAATCCAGACGGCGTCTCCGATCTGAACCGCCTATACGACGCGATAGGCATCCGTATTGAAACGCAATGCCAGTTCGAGAATCCCGCTGCCCAACCCCTGCATCGGTTTGGCGATATCCGGATGACCGCCCTCCGCGACGATCGTCAGCGCACGGGCCAGATCAACCTGAGCACCCTGCGGAAAGCGGTCGAAGTCCTTTTGGGCCGCCTTCACCCACGAGATCGGTCGGGTCTTGAGCATGACAAATATTGGCAAATTTGACTACAAATGTCAACCGAGACCGACCCCACCCCGCTTTCCATTCCAATCCCCACCCGTCTCCGGCACACTGCGCTTATGTCCCGACGCTCGACGGAGATCACGGCGGACCTGATGCTGCTCGCGTATCGCCATGGATATTTTCCGATGGCCGACACGCGCGACAGCGATCGGCTGTTCTGGCTGGACCCGGAACAGCGCGGCGTCATCCCGCTCGATCGGTTCCATGTGCCACGCCGGCTGCTGCGCACGGTGCTGTCCGGCGTGTTCGAGGTCCGTGTGGACCGCGATTTCCCCGCCACCATCGCGGGTTGCGCCACGCCGGCGCCAGGTCGCACGGACACCTGGATCAACCCACGGATCGAGCGGTTGTTCGGCGAACTGCATCGCATGGGATATGCGCATTCGGTGGAATGCTGGCAGCATGGAAGATTGGTCGGTGGATTATATGGTGTCGCGATCGGTGCCGCGTTCTTTGGGGAGAGTATGTTCAGCTTCGTCAGCGACGCCTCCAAGGTGGCGCTGGTCCATTTGGTCGCGCGCTTGCGCCTGGGCGGATTCCGGTTGCTGGACACGCAGTTCGTGACCGCTCATCTGGCCCGCTTCGGCACCGAGGAGATCCCTCGCGACGACTACAAGGTTCGGCTCGCCCAGGCCGTGAACGCGCCGTCCGTCTGGATGGCGGAACCTGATACCCAGGTCCTGACCGCGGCGATCCGGGATCTGGCGGACCGCAACCCCGCGTAACGCCGGCACCCGCGCCGAGACAGAGATCGCAGACAGGGCAATCGACCGCCCAGAGACCCTAACCCGCGAGGAGATGCCACGATGCGTATGCCCTGGCGCGACCGGCACGGTCGCTTGCTGCCGATCAAGGCGGTGGTGCTCGGGCTGGCGTTCATGCCAGGTCTGGTCAACGCCTTCTGGTGGTGGGCGGGGGAACTGGGCGGACGGCCGCTGACCGAGTTGATCCATGCGACCGGGCTGTGGTCGGTCCGGTTCATGCTGATCGCGCTGGCCATCACCCCGTTCGCGCGCATGTTCGACTGGTCTCGGCTGCTGCTGGTCCGACGCATGGTCGGCCTGACGGCGATGGCCTACGCGGTGTTGCATTTGACCCTGTATATCGCGGACCAGAAATTCAAACTGCTGTTCGTGGCATCGGAAATCGTGCTGCGGTTCTATCTGACGATCGGGTTCGTGGCGTTGCTGGGTCTGATCGCGCTGGGTGTCACGTCCACCGACAACGCGGTCCGGCGCCTGGGGCGGCGCTGGAAGCAACTGCATCGGCTGGCCTATCCGATCGCGGTGCTGGGCATCCTGCACTACTTCATCCAGACCAAGGCCAACGTGTCGGAACCCGTTTTCGTCGCCGGCCTGTATGTCTGGCTGATGCTGTGGCGTCCGCTGCCGGATGCATGGAAGCGCCCGGTCCCCACCTACGTTGCGCTGGCGATCGTCACCGGGATTGCAACCGTCGGTCTGGAATTCGCCTGGTACGGCATCGCCACCAGTATCGATCCGTGGCGGGTTCTACTGGCCAATCGGTCGATCGATTTCGGCCTGCGTCCGGCCCATTGGGTGTTCGTGGTTGCCGTGGCGGTCGCGCTTTTGTTGCCGCTCCGTCGGCTGACGATGCGACGAAGCGGTGGCGGCGGACGGATGATCCGCCCCATCGCCGTGCAAACCGTCGCCGAACAAAGCGGCGGTTCCGGCGGCGGCGCGCGTTCAGCCGCGTCGCGGAACCGCCCCCGGGACCTCCCCGAGGGGCTTCCCGATAACGTCTCTCGGTAACATTCGCGCGCTACCTGATCCCGGTCATCTTGTCCCATTCCCGCACGTATTGGGTGTGGGTTTTCAGGTATGCGTCCCAGTCCTCGGGCACCAGCAGCTTGAAGCCGCTCAATGGTTCGCCACCCGGCGGCGGCGGCACATCGGTGCGGGGCGAGTAGTTCAGCGTGGATTTCGTCATCGCGATCTGCCCGGGGATGCCCAGGAACCAATCGACGAACAGGCGCGCGACCTCTGGGTGCGGGGCTTTGTCCACGACGCCGATCACACCGGGGGCGACGCCGAGGCCTTCTTTGGGCACGACAAAGGTGACCGGAGCGCCTTTGGCCTTGGCGATCAGATAGCCCGAATACTGCGCGGTGGACACTACATGGTCCTGGCCGCTGATCATGCGATCATACTGCTGGACATAGGAATCGAACCCGCGCGGTTTCAGCTCCGCGGTTTTGATCCAGTATTCCGGTCCGTAGAGCTGGCGCATCGCGTACCAGACCGAATGTTGCAGTCCCGACGTCGACAGTTTGACATTGATGAGCCCGGCCCAGCGCGGGTTCAGCAGATCCTGCCAACTGGTCGGTGCTTCTTCAGGCTTCACCACGGTTGGATTATAGGCGATCCCGGCGATGATCTCGTTATCCCAGGTGAAATAGCCCGCGGGGGAGCTTTTCATGTGCGGTTTGTAGAATTCCAACTCCGGCGATGAGTACAGCGCGTAACCGCCACGCTTCTGGAAATCGAGCGCGAAGCCGATTTCGGTCAGGATCAGCGTGTCGGGGACATAGGTCCGCCCCTGGCGTTCGGCGGTCACGCGCGCATAAAGCGCCCCGGTTTGCAGTCGGAGATTGTTGGTTTTGATCTGGGGAAAGGTCTTGCGGAACTCCGCCAGGTACTGCGCCTGCGCCGATTCGGTATCGGGCGCATAATGGACGAGGTTGCCTTCCTGAAAGGCCTTTTCCACATCGGCACAGGTCTTGAAGCCATCCATCTGACGCGGCTTCTCACAGGCGCTGGCGGTCCAAGCGGGCAGGGCCAGCGCTAGCGCGGCCAGACCGACGGCGAGGCGATGGAGCGTCATGGAGCAGTCTCCCATGTGTCTGGGGCGAGGGTGTCGGGGTCGAGAGTCTTTGGGGCGAGAGTCTCTGGGGCGAGCGTGTTTGGGGTGAGCGGACTTAACCGGATTGGAAACGAAACCCACTCGGGTTCCTGGTCTTGTGGGTGCTTCAGGCGTTGTCCCGTGTCGCCCAGCGCGATCATGTACGGCCCGCTCCCGGCGTCCACCCAGATGGGATGACAGGCGGGGGCGACCAGACGGGGCTGACCAGACGGGGGCGACCAGATCGGGGCGACCAGACGGGGCTGACCAGGCCCACCCAATCGATTCCACGCCAGAAAATCCGACGAATCTTTTCGTCGGATTTCTGCCACGCGTGCGCCGATCACGTCGGAGCGGTCCCGCCGTCACAAGCGTCGGAAGACTATCGCATGCCCACCATGCGATCCCATTCAGCGACAAACGGCCGGTGGGTCTTCAGGAAGGCGTCCCAGTCGGTCGGGGCCAGCACCTTGAAGGCGGTGATCGGTTCCCCGCCCGTCGGAGGTTGCACGTCGGCGCGCGGCGAATGGAGCGAGGTTGCCTTCACGAAGGCGGTCTGCCCGGGAACGCCCAGCAGCCAGTCCAGATACAGTCTCGCGGCTTCGGGATGCGGGGCCTTGTCGACCACGCCCGCCGGATAGGGCGCGGCGGTGACCCCCTCGGTCGGGTTGATGAACGCGATCGGCGCCCCCTTGGCCTTGAACTGCAGGTAGCCCGAATATTGTGCGGTGTGGATGATCTGGTCCTGCCCGCTGACCGTCCGGTCGAATTGCTGCACATAAGAATCGAACGCGCGCGGCTGCAACTCTCCGAATTTGGTCCAGTAATCCGCCGCGACGTGCTGCTTCAGCATCGACCAGGTCAGATGTTGCAGACCTGAATTGGAAACCTTGGCGTTGATGGCGCCCTTCCACTTGGGATTGAGAGAATCCGCCCAGCTTTTTGGGGCGTCTTCCGGCTTCACCTGGGTTGGGTTGTAAGCGATCCCGGCGATGATCAACGCGGTCCAGGTCCATTGACCTTCCGGACTGCTCTTGTGTTCCGTGCGATAGGCACCGAGTTCGGGCGATTCGTAATTGGCCCAGCCGTTGCGCTTCTGGAAATCCAGCACGAAGGTCATATCGGACAGCCACAGCACGTCCGGCTGGAACACGTTGGCCTGCCGTTCCGCCATCAGCTTGGCATAGAGAGCGCCGGTTTGCAGGCGGATGTAGGTCACCTTGATCTTCGGGAACATTTCCATGAACGCGGCATGCAGCTTCGCCTGGTTGGTTTCCGGATCCGGCGAATAGACTGTCAGCGCGCCTTCCTTCTCCGCGGCCTCGACATTGGCGCAGGTCTTGAAGCCGTTCATTTGCTTCGGGTTGGCACATGTCGCCGCATGAGCCGCCCCATGGACCACCGCATGGACCACCGGGGCGGCGAGCAGGACGGCCGCGGCGATCGCGGCAGGTTTGAGCCAGGCCATTGTTTCACTCCCTGATGCACCGGACTCAGGTCCGGCGTTGTCTGCGATGCTACGCAAGAAATCCCGGTCCGGCTACCGGTTGCGTGCGAAGGCGGCGGCGCCGTCGCCGGCGATCCTCCCGAACGTCACCCCGGCGACCAGGCCGGTGCCGCTGCCGTAGTTATGGTAATAAAGACCGCCCACGATTTCGCCGGCCGCGAACAGGCCGCCGATCGGAACGCCGGACGTGTCCTCCACCTGCGCTGCGGTGGTGACCTTCAGGCCGCCGAAGGTGAAGGTCACGCCGGCGGTCACGCCATAGGCATGATAGGGCGGCGTATCCAGCTTCTGCGCCCAGTTGGTCTTATCCACCGGCAGGCCGAAGGTGCGCAGCCCGTCATGGATGTTGGGATCGAAGCTCACGTCGGGGCGGGGTGCCGCGTTGTAGGCGCGCAAGGTCTCCAGCACCGCCGCGGTATCCACGCCGGTGAGCTTGGGGGCCAGTTCCTCCAACGTGTCGGCGGTTTCCTTGGTGATGCGCGGGATGCGGTATTCGCTGCGCAGCAGGTGATTGATCTTGGAATCGAAAATCTGCCAGGCGAACAGGCCGGGCTGCTTCATCACCTCATGCCCGTAGGCGGCATAGGTGTAGCTGTGGAAGTCCTTGCCCTCGTTCAGGAAGCGCTGGCCCAGGGCGTTGACCAGGACGCCGAAGGGGTAGTTGTGCTTCTGGAACTGGTCGCCGACGGACAGGTCGCCGAAGGGCGGCGCGTTCATGTCCCATTGCACGGCATGGGCGCCGGACCAGTGGCCCGCCACCGCGGCACCGATATCCATGGCCATGCGGTGGCCGTAACCCTGGTTGAAACGGGTGCCGCGCACCTTCGCCAGGTCCCAGTTGGGGCCGATATAGCGGGCGCGCATCTCGGCGTTGGACTCGAAGCCGCCGCACGCCATCACCACGGCTTTCGCCCGCAGTTCGAACACGCGGCCGTGGTGGCGGACTTTCACGCCCTGGACCCGCGCGTCGTCGTGCAGGAACTGCCAGGCGGTGGTGTTATACAGGACCGGGATGCCGGCCTTGGCCAAGGCGATATGCAGGGTCTCCACCAGATGCTGGCCGCCGCCATGGATGTGGCATGCCAGGCCGCCCCAGAACTTGAACTTGCCGTCGACCTTGAACGCCTGCCGCCCCAGCGCCGGCTGGAACTTCACCCCATGCTTCTTCAGCCACAGCGCGGATGCGAAGGAGTTGCCGATCAGCACCTCCGTCAGCGCCGGATCGCAGCGGTATTCCGTCAACCGCCCCATGTCGTCGAAATACTGGCCTTCCGTGTAGGTGCCGAAATCGATGCTCGCCAGATCGAGGTCGGCGATGTCCGGCGCCAGGGCCAGCAGGTCGTCGATGCTGTCATAGACGAAGCGGAACGCCCCGCCGGTGAAGGCGGAGTTGCCGCCACGGGCGTCCTCCGGCGCGGTTTCCAGCATGGCGACGGAGGCACCGGCCTCATGGGCTGCGAGTGCGGCGTTGGCGGCCGCGTTGCCCGCCCCGATCACGAGCACGTCGACGGGGGAATAGGTGCCAAGGGTCATGGATCGGGTCATGGATTGGGTCCTGAAAGCCAAGGTTGGCGGGACGGTGTGAGGCGATGGGAGGGTTGTCAATCGGCCGGA
>CAMBXJ010000019.1 GCA_945871455.1 Asaia bogorensis | reverse complement strand
GCGTCGCAGTTGAACGGCCGGATCGTCACGAACAGCTAAACCGCTTCGTCTAGCCTCCAAGCCTAAATACGACCAACGCCTCGGCGTTGGTCGTATTGCGTTGGGGTGGCCGACGTCCAATATCCCGGAGCGGTCCCCTGATCCCGCGCGGCGCTTCGCATGAGGCCCAATGTGGCTACTCCATTACCACAAAAACGAATCTACAGCGCCGGGACAGTTGCTCGTAAAATCCGCAGCGCCCACCTCCGCGCACGCTATTTGCTCGGCACCGAAATCCCGGACGCTGAAATCGGCAACCCGCAAGGCTACCGTTTTCTCGCTGATGCCTCCGCGAAGTTCCACGGCTTCGTCTACCTGTTCGGCTGGTTCCATCATCCGGCAGATGAACTGGCCGATATGTTCGTGATCGACGCCGCTACCGTCTCCTATGCCGTGGAAGTCGGCCTCCCGCACGGGGGGGTGGCTAACCTTGGACCCAATCTCGGGTTCCGAATGCAGATCTTCCGCCAGTCGGAGACGATCGACGACGATCTCCACATCGTTTTTGTCACAAGGCTGGGCCGCTGGAAGCGGGTGCGGGTCGCCGACCTTTGCCAGGCCCGCATGGCGCAATACCGCTATTTCGACTTCGAGCGGCGGTTCATCGCGCACACCAAGACCCTGCCGAACGCGAAAATCCTCGATGTCGGTGGGCGGGACAGAAGCGGGCTCGATCGCAGCCTCAGCTTTGAGCCGAACGCGGCCACCGTTCTGGATATCCTGCCCAGTGAGAATGTCGATGTGGTGGGCGACGCGCACAACATGGCGACGTTGCTGCCGCACGATACCTTCGATGCGATCTATTCCGTCAGCGTGTTCGAACATCTGTTGATGCCATGGGCGGTCGCGCTACAGATGAACCGCGTCCTGAAAACGGGTGGAGTCGCCTTTATCGCGACCCATCAGACGATCGGCATGCATGACGCCCCGTGGGATTTCTGGCGGTTTTCGGACACCGCCTGGGACGGCATCTTCAACAAGTTCACAGGGTTCGAAATCGTGGAGCGCATGCTCGATTGTGAGCAGTTCGTTATCCCGTTCGTGTGGAGCCCCGGCAAACAAGATGCGGAACGCGCCGCGGGGTTTGAGGTCTCGGCCGTCTGGGTGAAAAAGACGCACGCACCGACGGTCTCCTGGGACGTGATCGTCGCCGACATCGCAGCCACCTCCTACCCAACATGACCGGGGCTCTGCGCAGGCGGCACGCAACTATGAATGGTATACCGGGTGTGAAACACCGGCCTCTCCCCGTCATGGCGGGCGACGGCCCGCCCTCCACGTCTTGCGGTGCTTCTCACAGCGAAGTCGTGGATAGTGGACCGGCGCCCACCATGACGGGGAGAGCGCCGTGCTCCACCCCAAATGATGCGGTTGTTGTTGCAGGTCACCTAACGGTTTGTTCGGTAACAACCGAGTCGGCTGGAGGGACGGACCGGCCTATCCCCGTCATGGTCGGCGAAGGCCGGCCATCCATGACTTGCTGTGCCGGTCGAGAGAAAGTCGTGGATGGCGGGCCTCCGCCCACCATGACGGGGTTGGACGTCCGTGCCCCGAGTGGAGCCGTTATTTCCGGACGAATCCTAAGTTGACCCAGTCCAGGATTCCCGCGCAAGCCGATGCCGATGCGGGACGTCGGACATTGTCGATTTCGGCCGTCATTCCGCTCTACAACGGCGCGGCGTTCATCGAACAGACACTCGAATCTGCGCTCAATCAAAGCCTGCCGGCCGATGAGATCATCGTTGTGGACGATGGCTCCACCGATGGCGGTCCCGACATCGTGCGTCGCATGGCGCAGACCCATCCGATCCGACTGATTGAAAAGCCAAACGGCGGTCAGTCCGCGGCACGCAATCATGGCGTGGCACAGGCGACCGGCGATCTGATCGCGTTCCTGGATCACGACGATCTTTGGTATCCGAACCACCTGTCGATGCTGGTTCAGCCCTTCAGCCAGCCGCGATCGACGGCGCTGGGCTGGGTGTACAGCAACCTGGATCGGATCGACCGGGACGGGCGGATGCAGGTCCGTGCTTTTCTGTCCACCCGGGAAGCCCGGCACCCGAAGCGGTCGCTGGACGACTGCCTGTCGGAGAATATGTTCATCCTGCCGTCGGCATCCCTGATCGATCGGCGCGCATTTCTCGCGATTGGCGGTTTCGATGAGAGACTGTCGGGGTTCGAGGATGACGACCTGTTCCTGCGGCTGTTCCAAAACGGCTACGATAACGAATATATCGACATGGCCCTGTCCTGCTGGCGGATTTTCGCGACCAGTTCCTCCTACAGGCCGAGCATGGCGGCGAGTCGGCGGATTTATGCGGAGAAATTGCTGCGGCAGTTTCCGGACAGTCCCGCGTTCGATCAGTACCATACGACCGGGCTGATCGTGCCCCGCTTTCTCGGGCAAGCCATGACCGACGCGCGCTCCGCGCTGCGATCGAGCGATCCTGCGCTGATCGATACCTGCATCGCCGATCTGGAGTTCCTGCGCGGATTCGTGCCGGACCATTACAGCATCGAACCTGGCCGGCGGCGGTATCTGATCACGGCGATCATCCCGCTCTATAACGGACGCGACTTCATCCGAGAGGCTCTGGAAAGCATCCTGGGTCAAACCCTGCCGCCGGATGAGATCATCGTCGTGGATGACGGCTCGACCGATGACGGCGCCGACATCGTTCTGGAGATGGCCAGGTCCCACCCGATTCGCCTGCTGCGCAAACCGAATGGTGGCCAATCGTCGGCGCGGAACACCGGGGTCAAGCACGCGCATGGCGACCTGATAGCGCTGCTCGACCAGGATGACATTTGGTATCCTCACCATCTGAAGACTCTGGTCGAACCCTTCACGGATACCCGCCCGACCGCGCTGGGTTGGACCTACAGCAATCTGGATCGCATCGATCAGGATGGATCGATGCTGATGAAATCCTTCATCGGCGCGACCGGCTCGTCGCATCCCAAGACCACGCTGATGCAATGCCTGCGGGAGGATATGTACATTCTGCCGTCGGCGTCGCTGATTTCGCGGAAGGCGATCCAGGAGGTCGGCGGTTTCGACGAAACCCTGTCCGGGTATGAGGACGACGACCTGTTCCTGCGCCTGTTTCGCGCGGGATATGAGAATGTGTATATCGACACGCCATTGTCCAAATGGCGGATCTATTCGACCAGCACGTCCTATTCGCCGCGTATGGTGGCCAGCCGCCTGATCTACGCGCGAAAGCTGCTGACGGCGTTTCCCGACGACAAACGGGAGGTCCGGTATTATGCGAGCAGCCTGATCGCGCCCCGTTTTTTTGCGCAGATGATGGCCGAATATCGCCGCTCGCTGGCCTACGGCACCACGGAGCAGACAAAGCTGGCTTTGAGCCACCTGCATTTCATCGCCCGGTACCTGCGCCGGCGATCGCGCTATCCGGTCATGATGGTGCTGCCGCTGTTGTGGATCAGGCCGATCGCGAAAGTGCTTTTGGTCATGCGCAATCTGCTGCCGTCCGTGTCGCGGCGTGCGTTGAACATGGTACGATGAGAGGCGAGAGCGGGACCCCGCCTCCCTGGACGTGTCGTGACCGACGCGCCCGATGACTCGTCACGGGTTGCGATCCTGCTGTCGACTTACAACGGCGCGCCCTATCTGGACACGCAGCTTCAGAGCTTCCTGACTCAAACCCATACGAACTGGTCGCTGCACTGGCGTGATGACGGTTCGTCCGACAATTCGGTGGGGCTGGTGACCCGTTTCTCGGACGGGCCGGGATGCGGGCGCTGCGTGCGGCATCCGTCGGGGGAGCGGCTGAACGCGCCGGGCAGTTTCCTGACATTGCTGCGCCGATCGGTTGCCAGCGGGTCGGTTGCCAGCGGGTCGGTTGCCAGCCAGGCCGCGATGTTCGCGTTCGCGGATCAGGACGATATTTGGTTGCCGGAGAAACTGGCGCGCGGCGTCGCGGCTCTGTCTGACATTCCGTCCGGAATACCGGGGCTTTATTGTGCCGGCCATATTTTGGTGGACGACAATTTGCGGCCGATGGGGCATTCGCCGGTTGTGCGCCGGCCTCCCAGTTTCCCAGCCGCGATCACACAGAACATTGCCCAGGGCTGCACGGTGATGCTCAATCGGGCGGCGGCGCACCTGATCGCTGGCAGCCAGCCACCTGATGAAACCTGGCACGATTGGTGGTCTTATCTTTTGGTAACCGCGGCGGGTGGCCGGGTGGTGGTCGATGCGGCGGAAACGATGCTGTATCGACAGCATGGCACCAACCAGGTCGGCAACGCCGGCAGCCTGGTGCAGCGCGGCGTGGGCGTGTTTCGGCGCGGCCGGCGCCCTTTCATGTCATTGGTTCGTAGTCATATAGAGGCCCTGAACCGGCAGCCTCATTTGTTGACAGAAGCATCCCGGGCGCAGCTTGCGGTGATCGAAAAGGGCTTGAACGGGGGGTACCATGCGCGTCTGGCGGCCCTGCGGCTGCCGGGATTTCGCCGGCAATCCTGGCCCGAGGACATGGTGTTCCGCCTGTGGTTCCTGCTTGGGTGAACCCGTTCGTGCGTTCGTTTATGCCAATCGGCCGAAACAACGACTCATGTGAGCCCCCCACCGTCTCCCATGACAGTGGCATTCAGTGCATCGGTCATCGTTTCGGCCGCCACGTATCACACCCCTGATATGGCGGTCTGCGGAGGCGGCAACGGTCGGGCCCCCGGGTGTTGCACGCGCATCCGTTCTGCGCATCCGTTCTCGCCATGGCCGGACAGGTATTTTAGCATGGCCGTCTCCGGGCACGCTTGGCGCCCGCATCCCACTGTCAGAGAGCACCCAATGCCGCTTCCCCGAACCCCATCGATGCGCCTGGACGGACGGCGCGCCCTGGTCACGGGGGCGGGCCGAGGCATTGGCCTCGCCGCCGCGGCAGCATTGGGCCAGGCCGGCGCGCATGTGGTGCTGCTCGCCCGCACCGGCGCCGAAATTGAAGCCGCCGCGGCCGAAATCCGCGCCGATGGCGGCAGCGCCGAGACGCTCACCCTGGACGTGACCGATCAGACGGCAGTGAAAGCCGCCATCGACCAGGCGGATGCGTTCGACATCCTTGTGAACAATGCCGGCACCAACCGCCCCCGCACCTTCCTGGACGTGACGGAGGACGACTACGACGCCATCACCTCGCTGAACCAGCGCGCGGCGTTCTTCGTGGCCCAGGCCGTCGCGCGACGGATGGTGGCCGCCGGCAAGCCCGGGTCCATCATCCATATGTCGTCCCAGATGGGCCATGTCGGCGGCGCCCGTCGCACGGTCTATTGTATGACGAAGCACGGGATCGAAGGGCTGACCAAGGCCATGGCGATCGATCTGGCGCCGCACGGAATCCGGGTGAACTCGATCGGCCCCACCTTCATCGACACGCCGCTGACCCGACCCTTCTTCCAGGACAACGCCTTCCGCGACGACGTGCTGCGCCGGATCAAACTGGGCCGCCTGGGGCAGGTGGAGGACCTGATGGGCGCGGTGGTTTTCCTGGCGTCCGACGCGGCGGCGCTTGTCACCGGCACCGCGCTTGTGGTCGATGGCGGCTGGACGGCGGAGTAGGGCAATGATCCGGGTTCTGAAACACGGCGCGACGGAAGCGGAAAAGACGGAAGCGGACCGCAAGGTGCGCCAGACGGTGGAATCCATCCTGGAGGACGTGATCGCGCGCGGCGACATCGCCGTCCGCGAATTGTCGGTCAAATTCGACAAATGGGACCCGCCCAGCTTCCGGCTGCGCCCGGATGAGATCGCGTCGCTGATGAATTCCCTGCCCACGCAGGTGATCGACGACATCAAGTTCGCCCAGGCGCAAATCCGCCGCTTCGCCGAAGCCCAACGCGCCGCCCTGACGGATATAGAGATCGAGACGCTGCCCGGCATCCGCCTCGGCCACAAGAATATCCCGGTCGCCAGCGTCGGCTGCTACGTTCCGGGCGGCCGCTATCCGATGGTCGCCTCGGCGCATATGTCGGTCCTGACCGCCAAGGTCGCCGGCGTGCCGCGAGTCGCCGCCTGCACGCCACCACTGAACGGCGTCCCTCCGGCCGCGACCGTTGCCGCGATGTCGCTGGGGGGCGCCGACGAAATCTATCTCCTCGGCGGCATCCAGGCCGTAGCCGCGATGGGGCTGGGCACCGCGACCATCGCGCCGGTGGACATGCTGGTGGGACCGGGCAACGCCTTCGTCGCCGAGGCCAAGCGGCAGTTGTTCGGCCGCGTTGGCATCGATCTGCTGGCCGGACCGACGGAAACCCTGATCATCGCCGACGACACCGCGGACGCCGAGATGTGCGCGACCGACCTGTTGGGGCAGGCCGAACACGGGCCGACCTCGCCGGCCATCCTGCTGACCACGTCGTCGAAAATCGCCAACGAAATCCAGGGCGAAATCGACCGGCAACTCGCCATCCTGGCCACCGCCGAGATCGCTGGCGCCGCCTGGCGCGATTACGGCCAGGTGATCCTGTGCGACACGGACGAGGAACTGCTGTCCGAAGCCGACCGCATCGCCTCGGAACATGTGCAGGTGCTGACGCGGGAGCCTCGGTGGTTCCTGGACCGCATGACCAATTACGGCGCGCTGTTCCTGGGCAAGGAAACCAACGTGGCCTATGGCGACAAGGTCATCGGCACCAACCACACGCTGCCCACCAAGCGCGCCGCCCGCTACACCGGCGGGCTATGGGTCGGAAAGTTCCTGAAAACCGTCACCTATCAGCAGGTCAGCCCGGAAGCGACCGCGATGATCGGGGAATATTGCTCCCGCCTCTGTGCCATCGAGAACTTCGCCGGCCATCAGGAACAGGCGGATTTGCGGGTCCGGCGCTACGGCGGGCGGAACGCGCCTTGATCAACCGGATGCAAGCCCCCCCGATGGTCATCGCGTGACCGAAGCCGCGCCGCTGGACGAAATGGCGGACGGCTCCGGCCAGATCCGCCCGCATTGGCGCGGCCTGCTGGGGGCGATTTTCGGTCTGGGCCGCGACACGCTGGCCGCCCGCGCGCGGATGCTGGAACGGGCCTTCGCCGAGGAAGGCATCACCGCCATGTTGCCCGGCGAACAGGCGGTGAACTGGCATTGCGATCCGATCCCGCTGCCGATTGCGGCGGCGGAGTTTGCGGCGCTCGAATCCGGACTGGCGCAGCGCGCGACCCTGCTGGAAGCGATTCTGGGCGATCTGTACGGCCCGCGCGACCTGTTGGCCGAAGGCGAGTTGCCGCCGGCCCTGGTTTACGAGAATCCGGCGTTTCTACGGGCCTGCCGCATGGATGAAGGCGGCCGGCATGATCGGTTTCTGCATTTTTATGCGGCCGATCTGCTGCGCGGCGTGGATGGCGGCTGGCGGGTGCTGGCGGAACGGACGGACCAGACCGCCGGCCTCGCCTATGCCCTGGAAAATCGGCGCATCCTGTCACGCGTCGTGCCGGAACTGTTCCATTCGCAGAAGATCATGCAGCTTCGCCCGTTCATGGATCTGTGCGGCGACGTGCTGCAATCGCTGGTGCCCAGCGACGGTGCCGGGGTGGCGCTGCTGACACCGGGTCACAGCGATCCGATGTGGTTCGAACATGTGCTGCTGTCCCGCGAACTCTCCATCGGTCTGGTGGAAGGCGGCGATCTGACGATCCGGGGAGGCAAGGTCTTCCTGAAAACCCTGCGTGGCTTGCAGCATATCGGGGTCCTGCTGCGCCGGCAGTCCGGCGACATGGTCGATCCGCTGGAACTGGCGTCCGGCGCCGGCACGCCCGGCCTGCTGGACGCGGTGCGCGGCGGCGCGGTCCGTATCGTCAACGGCTCCGGCGCCGGGCTGGTGGAAGCACCCGGCCTCGCCGCCTTCCTCCCATCGCTTGCGCGTCGCCTGCTCGGCGAAGACCTGCAATTGCCCAGCCAGGCGACGCTGTGGCTGGGCGAGGGCGCGGTCGTGCGCACCGTGTTGCGTGATTTGGAAGGCTGGGTGATCCGACCGGCCACCGACGGATCCGCCGCGCCGGTGCTGCCGACCTTGCTGTCGCTGGCGCAGCGGGAAGAACTGTCCGCCCGCATGGCCGCCAACCCGTCTCGTTATGCGGCGTCGGTGGCGCCCACCCCTTCGGTCGCTCCTTGCGTCGGTCCGAACGGACTGGAACCGAAGCCGGTCGCGCTGCGGATGTTCCTGGTTTACGACGGTGGTCGCTGGCGGGCCTTGCCGGGCGGTTTGGCGCGTGCCTTGTCGGAGGAAGACGCGCTCGCCGGGCGCCTGCCGCGCAACGCGATGTCGAAAGACGTCTGGGTGCTGGCCGAGGAAGCCACCGCGGTGCAGGGCGCCCTCGGCTTTGCCACCCCGGCCCTGGCGATAAGGCGCACCGCCGGCGACCTGCCCAGCCGCGTGGCGGATAATTTCTTCTGGCTGGGCCGGTATCTAGAGCGGTTGGAGCGGTCGGCGCGCCTGCAACGCGCCATGATCACCCGGATCCTGCGCCTGTCCCCGACGCCGCGCGAATTGTCGGAGATGCAACTGCTGGCCGCCAGCCTGCGATCCGCCGGCGTGATGTCGGAGGAGGAAGCCGGTATCGGCACGCCGACCATGCTGGCCCCGGCCGTCATGCGCGCCTTCCGCCATCGCGGCAGCATGCGCGAGCTGCTGGGGCTGGTGTCCCGCCAGGTGGACCAGCTTCGCGATCGCCTGACCGGCGAAATGCACGCCGTCCTGACCCGGTCCCTACGCGAACTGGGGGAGGCGATGCGCCAGCTTCCGCCGGACACCGATCCTCAGGCGCTGGAACAGGCGTCGCACCTGACAACCGAGGTGCTGCAATTCGCCGCCACGGTGGCCGGCCTCGCGGCGGAGAACATGGTGCGCGGCGGCGGTCGCCTGTTCCTGGATTTCGGCCGCCGGATGGAGCGGGCGCGGGCGATCGCGTCCGAGGTCGCGCATGTGCTCGACCAGCCGCAGGCGGCATCGCAGCCGGGGCGGGTGGAGGTCGGGCTGCGGTTGGCGCTGGAGTTGCGCGATTCCGTCATCACCTATCGCAGCCGCTATCTGGCGGTTTTGCAGGCCGCCCCCGTGCTGGACCTGATCCTGGCCGATGAGGGCAATCCGCGCGGCATGGCCTACCAGCTTCTGGCCATCCGCGACCTGTTGCGGGAAATCGTGGAGGACGGGGACAGCCTGCTGGCCTCGATCGATCCGCTGTTGCAGGAAATCCACGATATCATCCGCGACGTGCAGCGTGCGCCGGATCAGATGGTCGCCGCCGCACATTTGCCGCCGCGCTTGCGTGCGCTGGAAGCCGGGATCGTGGCGGTGGCGGAGCGGGTCTCGCGTCGCTACTTCACCCTGCTGCCGATCGCGCGCAGCCTGGGT
The DNA here is from genome assembly GCA_945871455.1 of Asaia bogorensis. Lineage (GTDB taxonomy): Bacteria > Pseudomonadota > Alphaproteobacteria > Acetobacterales > Acetobacteraceae > Rhodopila. The sequence goes on along the minus strand of CAMBXJ010000019.1, from coordinate 10,091 downwards.
GTGGAGAACGAGCGGGTGCGGGGTGCGGCGTAGTGTGGCGCGACCGGCCGGTCGGGCACCTTCTGGAAGGCCTGACCGTTTGGTGCCGAGGTCCGCTTTCGGGTGTTCGAGGGAACCCCACGGTCATCGGTTTACCCCTTCACGAGCTTCGTGAAGTCCGACCACTGTTCAACACGGAACGCACGGATGGCCCGCACCGACGCGGGGAGCCACGGCAGGGCTTTCAGCGCCGTGATAGCCCCAAACAGGTTGGCCAGGTCTTCCGATGGCGTGGTGTAGAGGCTGCCGTGCACCCGGTTGAAACCGAAGGTGGCCAACGCGCTGCCGATATCGGCATAGGCTTGGGCAACGCCTTTGGGATGGTGTTGCGCGGTGTCAGCCACGACAAGGTCAAAGGCGATGGCAAACATCAGCGTTCCCGGGGGTCGTCCAAAATTTCGGCCAGCCGGTAATCCAGCTCCTCGCCGGTTTCCACCACCCGGATCCGCATCAGACAGTCCCCGCCGGGCAACTCATCCCCGGTACTGATGATTTCGTAGACCGGACCGACCGCACCAAAGCGCCGCCAGGTCCCGAGGAGGTTAGCGGGTTTGGGCATCTTCGCGGCTTCTGTGTGGGTTTGCATGACGTCACACCTTCGCGCAGAGAGGCGGGCGATTGAAGGAATTCATACCTAACTAGCGACATCTCGGCACCGCTGCAATTGCAGAGCCCGTCGGACGGTGCGCAAGCTACCTCCCAGATCGCCAGATAGGCTGGTCATCTGGGGAAGCCCGGTTTAGACAATTTGGAGAGATTAGATCCATGCATATCCTTTCCCTGGCCGCCGCCGTATTGGCTGCCACCCTCGTCGCCGCCCCGGCCCATGCGGCCCTCACCGGCTTCCTGTCCAACCCCGCCGCCAATTCCGCCGACTGGGCGGCGCACGTCACCGGCGTGCTGGGGCTGGGCATCAACACCGCGGCCGATTTCACCACCGCCCCGCTGGGTGCCTTCGCGCCGGGGTTCTACGAGCCGTCGCTGGGCCTCACGGTCACAACCACCGGCAGCCTAGGCATCGTCGACTATTCCTCCGTGCCCTTCGGCTCCTTGACCTGCCCCTGCTCCACCGGTGAGGGCGCGCTGCCGGTCTCGCGCATGCTGGCGCAGAGCGACGTGTCCACCATCACGCTGTCCTTCGATGCGCCGGTGAACGCGATCGGCTTCTTCTACGGCGACAAGTTCAACCCCTTCGGCACCGACCCGACCACGCTGCTGGCCTATGACGGCGCCAACGGCACCGGCACCCTGCTCGGCACCTTCGTCCTGCCGACCAACTCCTACCAGCTCGGATACCAGGTGTTCCTGGGCGTCGCGTCGGACACCGCCAACATCGGCTCCCTGGTGGTCACGGACGGCTTCTCCGGCACCGGCGACGGCACCTATATCGACAACATCCGCTTCAGCCAGGCGCTCGCCGCCCCAGAGCCCGCCAGCCTGGCCCTGCTCGGCGCCGGACTGCTCGGCCTGGCGCTGCGTCGCCGACGCTGAGCCGCGGGCTTCGCCCAGGCGGGTTCGCATCCGCCTTTGGGATGCCGGCACCGGGCGAGCGTTGCGGGCCCATTGGGCGCTGGCGGAACTGGGGCTGGATTATGAAAGCCGGCCAATCCAGCCGCGTACGGGGGAGACCAAAACGCCGGAATACACGGCGCTGACCGCTCGTCAGAAAATTCCGCTGCTGCGGGAAAGAACTCCGCCTGGAAGCCTTCGACGACTACTGGCATCCCACCGCCCGTCCTGGCGTGAAGAACCTGATCGTCAAGATCATCCCGGAGGACCTGACCCGTGTCGCCGCCTTCAAGACCGGCGCGGTGGACTGGATGGACGCCGTCCCGCCATCGATGGTGGAGGTATTCAAGAAAATGCCCGGGGTGACGACGGCAAGTTTCGTCGCGCCCAACAATCTGTATGTCTCGATGGACGCAGCTAAAGCATCGGGTCGTCAGTCGAATTTGTAGATAAATGGCAGTATCTTTCACAGATTGTAGCTTTGCCTTGAACGCAGACTGGGACCGCTCCGTGGTGGTGGCAGCCCCCATTTTCTCGACGGGTCTCGGCTTCCCAACCTACACCGAGGACGGCAAGTGTTTTCGGTGCTTGAGTAACAGCCCGTTGCGCGGGAGGGGATGGAACGGGTGAGGCACTGGCCGACGACGTTCAACCACGTGCGCAAGATGCTCGCGCGGATGGGACGCGCCGGACATCCTTACAATATCGCCGCCGATTTTTGTCCTTCTTGATGGCTCTTATGGCGTTCACCGTCGGCAGCCGTCGGCTCCCACCGGCGGCGGGGACCGTTGGTTCCTTCTTCGTGCTCTTCGTGCCTTCGTGGTGGAAAAATCGCGGACTCGCGGCTCATCGTGGCCTATCCAACGAAGGCTTGTCGGACAGGCAAGGTGTCTTTGGTTACGTCCGCGATTTTCCACCACGAAGGCACGAAGATCACGAAGAAGCGAGGACGTGGCGGCGCCTTCGGTGCACCCGGCGATGGCACAGAAGGGCATGATCGACGACGACGACACGTTGGGCAACGTCGCCAGTGCCGGCGGCGGCCACAATTCCGACCTACCGGTCGCTGACCCAGTCCCGTCACACGAAACCCAAACGCACACCCTTGCACCGAAGCCCGCCCCGACCGATACATTCGCCATGAACGAAAGCAGCGTGACGGTCGCGGCCCCAGTGCCGCGCCAGGAGCCGGCGGCGGCCGATGGACCGCGCTATGACTTCAACTCGGCCGAACCCAGGTGGCAACAGGCCTGGGCGGAGCGCGGCTGTTTCCGCGTGGAAGACGTCCCCACGGACGGCAAGCCCAAATACTACGTGCTGGAGATGTTTCCCTACCCCAGTGGCAAGATCCACATGGGCCATGTGCGGAACTACACCCTCGGCGACGTGGTGGCGCGCTACAAGCGGGCCCGCGGCCATTCCGTGCTGCACCCGATGGGTTGGGACGCCTTCGGTCTGCCCGCCGAAAACGCCGCCCGAGAACGCGGCGTGCACCCGGCCAAGTGGACCTACGAAAACATCGCCAACATGCGGGCCGAACTCAAGCGCATGGGCCTGTCCCTGGACTGGGAACGCGAATTCGCGACCTGTCAGCCCGAATATTACCGCCACCAGCAGAAACTGTTCCTCGACTTCCTGACCGCCGGCCTGGTGGAACGCAAGGAAAGCTGGGTGAATTGGGACCCGGTGGACGGCACCGTGCTCGCCAACGAGCAGGTGATCGACGGGCGCGGCTGGCGATCCGGCGCGCTGGTCGAGAAGAAGCAGCTCAGCCAGTGGTTCTTCAGCATCACCAAATTCGCCCCGGATCTGCTGTCCTCGCTGGACACAATGGACCGCTGGCCGGAACGCGTGCGCCTGATGCAGTCGAACTGGATCGGCCGCAGCGAGGGCGCGCGGATGCACTTCGACCTGGCCGCCCCGGAAGCCGGGATCGACAAGGTCGAGGTTTATACCACTCGTCCGGACACGCTGTACGGCATGTCGTTCCTGGCGATCGCGCCGGAACATCCGCTGGCCGCCTCCGTCGCCGCCAGGGACCCAAAGGCGGAAGCCTTCGTCGCCGAATGCCGCAGCAAGGGCACCAGCGAGGCGGTGATCGAAACCGGCGAAAAGCACGGCTACGACACCATCCTGCGGGTGAAGCACCCGTTCATCGAAGGCGCCACCTATCCGATCTGGATCGCCAATTTCGTGCTGATGGAATACGGCACCGGGGCGATTTTCGGCTGCCCCGGGCATGACCAGCGCGACCTGGATTTCTCCCGCAAATACGGCCTGGACGTGGTGCCCGTCGTGCTGCCGCCAGATGCCGATCCGGCCAGCTTCGCCATCGGCAACGATGCCTATGTCGGACCCGGCACCATCTACAACTCCGACTTCCTGAACGGGCTGGATGTCGATGCGGCCAAGCGCGCCGCGATCGCCGCCCTGGTTGACCGGACGATGGGCGAGGGCGTCGTGAACTGGCGGCTGCGCGATTGGGGCGTGTCTCGCCAGCGCTACTGGGGCTGCCCAATCCCGGTCATCCACTGCGAGTCCTGCGGCGTGGTCGCGGTGCCGGACGACCAGTTGCCGGTGACCTTGCCGGACGACGTGACCTTCGATCGGCCCGGCAATCCGCTGGACCATCACCCGACCTGGAAGCATGTCAACTGCCCCAAATGCCACAAGCCGGCGCGACGGGAGACCGACACCTGCGACACGTTCGTCGATAGCTCCTGGTATTTCGCCCGCTATTGCAGCCCGGGCTCCGACCTGCCGCTGGTGCGCGCGGCCGTCAATCACTGGATGCCGGTCGACCAGTATATCGGCGGCATCGAACACGCGATCCTGCATCTGCTGTATTCCCGCTTCTTCACCCGCGCCATGAAGGCCACCGGCCATATCGCGGTCGATGAGCCGTTCGCCGGCCTGTTCACCCAGGGGATGGTGAATCACGAATCCTACAAATCCGCCGACGGCACCTGGCTCTATCCGGAAGAAATCGAAAAGCGCCTGGACGGCACCGCCGTGCAGCGCGGCACCGAACTGCCCGTGACGGTCGGCCGCGTCGAAGCCATGAGCAAATCCAAGCGCAACACCATCGACCCGGGCGCCATTATCGCGCGCTACGGCGCCGATACCGCGCGCTGGTTCATCCTGTCCGACAATCCGCCGGATCGCGACATGGAGTGGACGGAATCCGGCGCCGCCGGGGCGTTCCGCTTTACCCAGCGCGTGTTCCGTCTGGCCGAAGCCCTGGATTCGGTCCCCATCGGCCCGCAACCCGCGGAATTCGGACAAGCCGCTCGAACTCTGCGGCGCGCCACCCATCGCTGCATCGCCAGTGTGTCCGATGCGTTGGACGGGTTCGCGTTCAACGTCGCGGTGGCTCGGCTGTACGAACTTGCGAACGCGATCGGCGATGCCGAACGGGTCGGCAACAACGACGATGGTCTCGGCTGGGCAAGGCGGGAGGCGGTGGAGATGCTGGCGCGCCTCGCCAGCCCGATGATCCCGCATCTGGCGGAGGAGGTTTACGTGCGCCTGCATCCCGGCACCGCCGATCTGGTGGCCGATCTGCCTTGGCCGGATGCCGATCCCGCGTTGCTGGTCGCGGAAAGCGTCACCATCGCCGTGCAGGTGATGGGCAAGCTGCGCGGCACCATCGAAATGCCTCCGAACGCGCCGGCCGACACGGTCATCGCCGCCGCCGAAGCCGACATCAACGTGGCCCGCGCGTTGGAAGGCAAGCGCGTAGTCAAGCGCGTCCACGTGCCCAACCGCATCGTCAATTTCGTGATCGCGGGATGAGGCATGATCCGACCCGCAGGGGATTCCTGACCGGCCTGACCGGGATTGGTGCCGCGCTGGGTCTGACGGGCTGTGGCTTTCAGCCGATGTATATGCCGACGGCATCCGGAGGCGCGGGAATCGCGGCACGGGAACTGGCCGCGATCAACGTGCCGATTATCGGCGATCGTCCGGGCCAGTTGATCCGCCAGGCATTGCAGGCGCGCTTCGCCAACGATTCCGGCACCCCGAAGCGCTATGAGCTTGGCGTGGCGTTCTGGATCGCCGGGGAGGGGCTGGGCATTCAGACCGACAACAGCGCGACCCGCGTCCGCTTCACCGGCTATGCCAGTTGGGTCCTGATGGCGCAGGACCCCGCTCGCACCCGCCTGACCGACGGCACCGCCCGGACGGTGGACGGTCTGAATGTGTTCAATCAGCAGTTTTTCGCGCTCGATATGGAAAACGAGGTGGTGCAGCGGCGCATGGCGGAACAACTCGCGGATCAGGTGGCGACGCAACTGTCGCTGTGGTTCCGTCAGCGTGCCGCCGCGACCGCCGCTGGCTGATCCCGGATGAAGCTCGGACCGGGGCAAGTCGCTGGCTTCCTGCGCGACCCGGGTGCATGCCGGGTGATCCTGCTGTATGGCGACGATCTGGGCATGATCCGCGACCGGGCGGAGGCGTTGGTGAAGGCCGTCGCCGGCTCGCTCGACGATCCGTTCCTGGTGGTGGAACTGGCGCGGGAGGAAATGGGGCGGCTGGCGGACGAAGCCGCGTCCCTGCCGCTGACCGGCGGACGCCGCGTGGTCCGGGTGCGGGAGGCGGGCGATGCCGCGACCGCCCAGGTGCAGGCGATCCTGAAAGGCCGAGCACCGGCGCTGGTGGTGCTGGAGGCGGGGGGGCTGGCGACGAGGTCGCGGCTGCGGACCGCGGTGGAGGAAGCGCCCGACGGCGCCGCGATCGGTTGCTACCCGGAAGAAGGACGGGCGCTGGAAGCGACGATCAGGACGACCTTGCAGCAGGCCGGGGTGGGAGTGGATCCCGATGCGCTGAACTGGCTGTCGGGTCAATTGGGCGCGGACCGGGCGTCGACCCGGTCGGAACTGGAGAAACTCTCGCTCTATGCCGGGCCGGGCGGGCGGGTCGATCTGGATTCGGCAATGATGTGTGTCGGCGACCTCGCGGGACTATCGCTGGACGACGCATTGTTTGCCGCGACAACCGGTGATGTGGCAACGACGGATCGCGCTCTGGAGCTGGCGATTGCCGAGGGCGCGGCGCCGGTGCAGGTGATGCGGGCGGGGCTGATGCATTTGCAGCGGTTGCACCGTGCTCGCCTGGCGATGGAAGGCGGACGCATGAGCGCCGCCGATGCAGTCAAGGCGTTACGTCCGCCGGTGTTTTACCGCCGGTCCGGCCCGTTCACCCGGGCTTTGGGACTTTGGTCCGTCACCGCATTGAATGCCGCGATGGCGGGTTTGTCGGAAGCCGAGCGGGGGTGCAAGCGGACCGGATATCCGGATTTTACCCTATGTCGCAATGCCTTGCTCGCGCTTGCTCGGCGGGCATCGGCGGCGAGTGGGCGGCAAAGTCGGTAACCCCAACATGTGGCCTAATATTAAGATTGCAGAAAGTTTTTGACGCTTTTCTTTCGCTGCCGACTATGCGACAAAATAGTGACGCCAGGATGGCGGACGCGCCTGGCGCGCTGGAGACCCGGAATGCCCATCCAGAATGCGGCTCACTGGCTTGTCGATAAACGATATGAAGACCGGGCGGACCTTGCGCTCGGGGGCCACGACCTCGCGCTCGTTGAAGCGATGGTTGATGGCATTGCACCGGACTGGTCGGTGGAATTGGCAGGCGACTCGGACGCGGACAGCAGCATCGTCGTCATGCCCCTGGGCGCGGATGATCGGCTGGGCCCGACTTTCATCATCCGTCATGCCGGGGGTGCGGTGCATCTCGATGAAATGCAGTGGGACGAATGTCACCATGCGGCGACCGTTCCCACGGTCCGCCACGCCGCCGACAGCCTGAGAGCACGCCTCGCGGCATTGGTTGTTTCCGAACCGGACACGGAACACCGGCGCTTCGTATAATTACACCCCTCCAGCGGAAAGTCGTCGGGCATGCGGATCAGGGCATTACTTAGGACCCGGCTCTGCCTGCCGATCGGTTGCGCGGCGGCCATTGTGGGAGTGCTGACACTCAGCCCGCAACCGCCCACCAGCATGCCGACCAGCGTCGGCATCGTCTGGGTCTACTACGCGTCGTTATGCGCCACGCCAGGCGATTCCAGCGACTGCCAGATCATCAAGGTGCCCGCCCGCCCGCAATTCGCCACGCAGGAGGCCTGCTCTGCCCATCGCGACGCGGAACTCAGCCAGCATGCCAATCCGCGCCTGATGGGAAGCTGTCTGCGGCAGCGGGAGACCTGACGCCCGCTATTGCGGCGGCAGACCCAGTTCCCGGCGCGTGACCTCCAGGGTGTCCTGGCCGTCACGGCGACCGATCGCCCAGTTTGACCGCAGGCCACCACCGGCCGGGGCGGGCTGGCCGCGAGACACCTCAAATACCACGGTGCGATGAGCGATCCGCCACACCCCGTCGCGGCGCGTGAGGCGATCGACGTAGCGGCCCACGACCTCGGTTTCCACGGCCTGGTCCTTGGCGATCGGGGCGCCGCGCAGATAGGGCAGGCGCGCGTCGCCGGCGTCCGGGCCGATCCGCTGATGGGTAATGAAATAGGTCTCCATCAGGGCGCCGTCCGGGCCATCGAACTCGATGACCATGTTGCCCACGACATGCATCGACTGCTCGATCGTCGCATGGCGTTTCACCAGGGACTCGATGAAGCCGTCGATGCCGCCCTTGTAGTTGCCGTGATCGTCATGCGCGTCGGCGTGATAGGCGGACCGCACCAGGTCCCAATTCTTGCGGTCGACGCCGCGGATATAGCGGAAAAGGCAGTCCTGAATTTCCATCCGGTCCTGCATGCGTAAGCTGTCCATGCTTCCCCCCATTGTTGCGATGCCCATGTTGCAGTGCACACTGTCCTGACGGCACAGTGCGCCGGAACATTGAGACACCGTATGCGATTCATGAACACCCCGCTGCTGCGTGGGCGCGAGCGGGCGCCATTCCTGTTGCTGGTGGCGCTGACGGCCTGCGGGACCCTGGGGATGCATGTCATCATCCCGTCCCTGCCGGCGACGGCGAGAGCCATGGATATCCCGATCGCGACGGTCCAACTGACGATCACGCTCTACCTGATCGGCCTTTCCATCGGTCAACTCGTCTACGGCCCATTGTCGGACCGGTTCGGCCGGCGGCCGGTCCTGTTGATCGGCATGACCCTGTTCACCCTGTCCAGCATCGCGACCGCCATCGCCCCGACGTCCGAGATCCTGATCGGCGCCCGCATCCTGCAATCGATCGGCGGGTGCGCCGGCCTGGTTCTGGGGAGGGCCGCGGTGCGGGATTCGGCGACTCCCGAGCAGGCGGCCGGGCAACTCGCGCTGCTGACCCTGGTGATGTCCCTGGTGCCCGCCATCGCGCCGGCCATCGGTGGGTTCATCACGTCCTTCGTGCATTGGCGGGCCAGCTACGTTTTTCTGGCCGTTATCGGGGCGGCGACCCTGCTGGCGACGATCCTGATCCTTCCAGAAACCAATCAGGCCAGAACCGGCGGTTCCGCCGTCCGCTCCCTCTGGCGAGGCTATGTCCGGCTGCTCCGCTCTCGCGCGTTCCTGGGCTATGCGATCGGCGGGGCCTGCTCCACGACCGCGTTCTATGGGTTCATGGCCGCGGCGCCGTTCATCTTCGAGGACCATCTGGGGCGGCCGACGCATGAGGTGGGGCTGTACTATCTGGTTCTGATGCTGGGCGTCGCGCTGGGCAGTTTCCTGGCGAACCGCATGTCGAAGCGGGTCCAACTGCGCACCGGGCTGCGGATCGCCAACGTGGTCACGATTTGCGGCGCGGCCGGCTTCCTGCTGGCCGACGTCACGGGGAATCTGAATGTGGTTTCCGTCGTCGGGACGGTTACTCTGTTCATGGTCGGGGCCGGCATGGCCAGCCCGTTTGCCCTGGCGGGGTCGGTCAGCGTCAATCCGCAGGCGATCGGCGCCGCGTCCGGCATGTATGGCTTCATCCAGATGGGCTACGGCATGCTCTGCACCGTGGTGGTGGAGCTTTGGAACCCGGGTTCGGTGTATCCGGTGGCGGTCGTGCTGCTGGGGTCCGCGGTGGCCGGCATGACGGTGATCGTGGTGACGGGTCGGCGAGGGGCTGCGTAGGTTCGTAATGGGAGAAAATTCTCCCCCTCCCCTTGCGGGAGGGGCTGGGGGGAGGGGTTATCTGCACGATCCGTGTGGCTTTACCCCTCCCCCCAACCCCCTCCCGCAAGGGCTACGGGAGTCGTACAACCGTGGAACGATTTGCCAGCCTCCATCCCTCCAGCATTGGCTCGAGCCGGAGAAGGCCATGATGCATGGTTTTAGGTCCTGGCGGCCTGTATCCCTAGGACGTCCGGCCGGACCATCCGCCCAGCCGGGCGACGATCCAGGCGAGCCAAGCGAGCGTTGTTTCATCGTGCGGGTTCCGGAGTTTTTCTGTACGCCCTTCCAGCTTCGCGTTGATCGTCCGCAAGGCCGGCATATCGTGCGGATCGGCGGCATCGGTGACCGGCTGGGCGGTGCTTCCGTCCCGGGCCATCACAAGCTGCATCGCCCGCACCGCCGCGATCAGACCGATGACGGCCA